>DAOWKX010000023.1 GCA_030639705.1 Candidatus Aminicenantota bacterium | reverse complement strand
CGATCTCCAGGGATCGGCATTATCCAGTGTACCACAATACTTCTTGTACTGTGCAGGATCAGAATGGATATCCAGCCGGAAGGTTCTTAAATACCATTTCACCACCGGGCGGAACAGGACAAACAATGGCGGATAAAACAATCCAATTATCCATTTCCAGATTTTTGGGATTCTGAATTCAGCATTGGGGTTGATCATGACCAGGGTCAGGGGCAAGGCGTTAAAAAAACCGTGACAATCCAAAACAGCTGTTGCGCCCAGAGAGCTTCCAGCAATCAAATACTGGTTATCCTTTAGACCAAAATGATCAACGATTTTGACAATATCCATTCCTATATCCCGGACTCCATAGCGGACATGACCCTTTATTCGGGAACTCTTTTTTTCCCGGGTTTCAACATAATAAACCACAAAATCCCTGGTCATTTCCTTGAGTACCTCAATCCATCCATCTATTATTGACATCCAGCCGGCCACGAAAACCACTGCGGGGTTGTCCTTTGGTTTGAGCGGCTGAAAAACAACTACCCGGAGCCAGACATTCGGTCCGGTAGCCACCATTTGTTCCTCTATTGATACTCCGGAAAAGCCAAGGCGATTCAGCTCAGGATAAATTTGGTTACTTTTCATACCCTTCAATAAACTATTTTAAAAAAAAAAGGAATTCTTTTCAATCCTTTTGGCACTCTCAATTTTCGAAACCTGCAACAGTTGGCCGAACTTGACATCACTCTTTGAAAAATGTAGGATGCAATATAAATATCATAAAAATCTATTTCATTTCAGAAAAATGTAAGGAGTCTCATGGAAATTAAAAAAACAGTATTGCCTTCAGAAAAATTAAAACCTTTATTTACGGATGCCACCGCGCTTCTCTTTGGAAAACAGTTTACCGATTATATGTTTACCCTTGACTACACAAAGGAAAAAGGGTGGCACAACCCGGAAATAAAACCCTATTCGATGCTTACTCTTGATCCGGCTGCCCTGGTATTTCACTACAGCCAGGAAGTTTTCGAGGGACAAAAAGCCTATAAATCACCTTCCGGCGATATCCTTCTGTTCAGACCCAGGGAAAATGCCCGCAGACTCAATAAATCCCTGGAACGGATGTGTATGCCCACAATACCGGAGGACGATATTTTAGCTTACGAATCTGAGTTATTAAAACTTGAAAAACGATGGATACCCGATCAAAAAGGCACAGCCCTTTACATGCGGCCCACTGTAATCGCCACCGAGGCTGTACTGGGAGTTCGGCCATCTTCTCGGTTTCTGTTCTATATCATCCTCTCCCCATCAGGTCCTTACTTTCCTGAAGGCTTTAATCCGGTCGGCCTGTGGAGCAGCAGGGAAATCTCCCGGGCAGCAGAAGGCGGAACCGGTGCGGTGAAAGCCGGTGGAAATTACGGTGGAAGCCTCTTAGCCATTCAGACTGCCGTTGACAAGGGATACAGCCAGGTGCTGTGGCTGGATGCCAAAGAGCACCGTTATATTGAAGAAGCAGGTGCCATGAATTTATTCTTCGTTATCAATGACAAATTGATCACACCTCCGCTAACCGGTACTATCCTACCCGGCATTACTCGCAAATCCATACTGGAGATTGCATCGGATCTGGGAATCCAAACCGAAGAAAAAATGATTACCATCGAAGAATTATGTGAGGGGATACAGGAGGAAACAGTCACTGAAGTATTCGGAGCCGGAACCGCTGCTGTGGTGAGTCCCTTTGGAAAATTAAATGTTGATGGAGAGGAATATATCATCAACAACAACCAAACCGGCCCCTGGTCAAAAAAAATATACGATGAATTAACCGCCATCCAGTACGGGGAAAAGCCTGATCCCTACGGCTGGGTTTACACAATAACCTGAAACAGTATAAGATTGATTTTATAACCCAGCCCACGGATTATCATATTCATTGCTTAAGATCTCAGAAGAATGATGATTAAAAATAATGTCAGAAGTACCGCCTTTATCTCTATCGGTAGGATTTCCAGATATCGGCAAATGTCTGAAGTTTTTTATCTGCAAAATAATTAACCGTGTCCGTCTCATAGTGTCCATCAGAATTTAATCTTCCGGCCCTAACTCCCGTCAGTATTTCGATTCCCTGGTCAATGGTATTCACCGGATAAATACTGAATTCACCTTTTGCTACCGCCCCCACCACATCATCATCCAGCATCAGATCCTTTACATTCTGATGAGGGATCATCACCCCCTGGGTACCGGTCAGTCCCTTGGCCAGACAAACCTTATAAAATCCCTCAATTTTCTGGTTGACACCGCCAATGGGCTGGATTTCACCCTTTTGATTCACAGACCCGGTAACAGCCATATCCTGCCTGAGCGGAAGACCGGACAACGTAGAAAGAAGGGCATATATTTCCGTGGAAGAGGCAGAATCACCCTCCACTCCGGAATAAGATTGTTCAAAACACAAACTGGCACTCACAGCAAGCGGTTTGTTTTGGGCAAATTTTGAACGAAGATACCCCGATATGATCAATACACCCTTGTTGTGAATCCGACCGCTTAACTCCGCCTCTCTTTCAATGTTAATGATACCCGATTCCCCCACGGATGCGTTTGCAGTAATACGGGAGGGTTTTCCAAAGGAATAATCTCCCATATCATACACTGATAACCCGTTTACCTGACCCACAACACTTCCCTGCGTATCAATCATAAGGGAGCCTTCATCGATCATCTCCTGAATCTTTTCTTCGACAAGTCTCGAACGATCCTTCTTCTCTTCGATGGCCCTTCGTACATGCTTATCCGTTACTCTGGTGCCTTTTTCCTTCTGGGCATAATAGTTTGCCTCCCTCAGGATATCCGCTACCTTATTAAACTGGGTGGAGAGTTTATTCTGTTTGCCGGCCAGTCGGGCCCCGAATTCCACCACACGGGCAATGGCCTTCTTGTTAAAATTCTGTAGTTGTTCAGAAGCAACAATCCGGTCAATAAAATTTTGATAATCCATCAGGCTTTCATTGTTTACCTTCATCACTGAATCAAAATCAGCACGTAATTTAAATATTTTTTTAAAATCTTCATCACGGGTATAGAGAAGATGATACAAAAAGGAATCACCCACCATGACAACCTTCACATCTATTTCCACAGATTCAGGTTTCATACCAGAAAAAGATATCATGTAAATGGAACTGTGAGTCTGTATTTCCAATTTCCGGTTTCTCAGGGTCCTTTTGAATGCCGGCCACACACCGGGTTCAATAAGCAGATCAAGTGCCTCGACAATCAAAAATCCGCCATCAGCCTGCAGGATGGAACCGGCCTTTATCTTGGTAAAATCTGTTTTTGAAAAACCATACCGGGTTGGAGATATTTCAACCGTGCCAAATAGATTGGCATAAGATGGAGAGGTTTCAAATATAACCGGGGCTCTTTTGGCATTGGAATTATCCACCAGGAGATTGACCCTGTATTCGATAAAAGGATCCTTCTCCTGCATGGCCACACCCAGCGAGAACTGTCCTTGATCATCAGGTGGTTTGATAAATTTTCTCAGATTATCAAGTACACTTTCCTTTACCTCATCCAGATAGCCATCTACACTTTCGGAATCATAGGAAGATTTGATTTCATCGATTCTTAACTCCACCAGAGGTGTAACCATTTCCTGTTCCAGGAATTTAAGTTTTTCAGTGCCGACTTTTTCGAGGTTCCTCATTTCTTTGAAGATGGTGTCCATTTTATCAGAAAACTCAGAATGTCTCTTCTCAATTTTATTCAGTTCAGCTTTTGTCAATTTACCATCATTCACCATTGCATTCAGCTGATCAAAATTAACAGGTTTATCCTGAATCACTGGCACTATGGCCGGTCTGATCATGGTGCCGATCTGCATCTGGATCAGGGTAAAATTCTCCCGGCGGATTTCTGATTCAAAGTCCTTTATGATTTTTTTCTGTTTTTTCTTCAAGTTATCGATGATTTCTTTTTTCCGATTTTGATAATCTTCACTCTCAAACACAGCAGGAATGGTACTGGTTATATATTCAATAAAATCTTCCATGTCTTTTTTGATCTTTTTTCCCTTACCGGCCTGCAGGCGGATGAGTTTCGGTTTGTCCGGATTCCTGAAATTATTGATATAAAGTTTATCATCCGGAATCCGTTTTATTCGCTTGGTTTCTTCCAAAAGGCATTTGATGGCTGTTTTTCTTCCTGTTCCCACCAAACCGTTCACAAATATATTATAACCATGACTCTCGATATCAAAACCCAAACGGAGAGCATTCACTGCCCTTCGCTGCCCGATAATATCCGGACACATTCTCGTGCCGGAATCCATCGTACTTTTCAGAGAACCCGGATCACATCGCCACCGGAGTTTATCCGCACTCAAGGTCTTAAATTTCTTTTTTTCAGTCATGATCACACCTCATTTGAAAGATAGATATTTTAGGCAATAATTAATTTATCTTGCCCACCGGTTTTCTGTCCCGATAAAAGTAAAAAAATTATATTATCTGACTCAGTAAATGTCAAATTCATCAGGCGGGGAATCCTTCACATTCCGGATATATTTTCACTTTTCTTTATAT
>DAOWKX010000099.1 GCA_030639705.1 Candidatus Aminicenantota bacterium | reverse complement strand
GCTCTACCCAGTTCCTGAGCAGTGAAGTCAACATCGCTGTCTACATTGTCATCCCAAGCATAGGTAAGCCAAATTGATTTTTTCTGAGTCATTTTTTTTCTCCATCAAATTTGAGTATTTCGCCTAACATTTGTGTAAACGAAGTGCGTGTATTTTCTCTCCTGAACTATAAAAAAATATAATTCAATAAATAAGTAATGTCAAGATTTTTTGTGCACTGACTGGCCTCATTCGCCACCTATTTGTTGACAGAACAATTTCAATCTCTATCTTTACCTTGACCAAATTGATGTTATAACCTAAAATGATCTCAGATTAACGATCCGTGT
Organism: Candidatus Aminicenantota bacterium; assembly: GCA_030639705.1. Taxonomy (GTDB): domain Bacteria; phylum Acidobacteriota; class Aminicenantia; order UBA2199; family UBA2199; genus CAZOWT01. The sequence continues at coordinate 10,665 of DAOWKX010000099.1, read as the reverse complement.
TCAGGAAAAAAACATGAGAGCCATATTTATTGCAGTGGGAAGTGAGCTTCTGGAAAAAGATCGCCTGGATACCAACTCTCTTTATGTCGCACGAAAATTGAGGGAAAAGGGTATTTTGATGGACCTGAAGATGACCGTGGGGGATGATCTGGATAATCTGACCTGGGTGATTAAAAATGCTTACAAGCGTGCTCAACTGGTAATTATCACCGGCGGACTGGGCCCCACGGAAGACGATCTCACCCGCGAGGGAACAGCCAACGCCCTGAAAAAAGAACTGGTTTTTCAGGAAGAAATCGTCGAACAGATCCGGTCCGTTTTTGAGAAAAGGGGAATTCAAATGCCTGACATTAATGCCAGACAGGCATTTATCATAAAAGGAGCAGAGGTGCTGCCCAATTCTGTAGGCACAGCACCGGGACAATATATTGAAGATAAAAGCTGCAATGTTCTTTTATTGCCCGGGCCTCCCCGGGAGATGCAACCCATGTTTGATGATATTTTTATAAGGAAAATCGCCCCGCTGTCTAACTTTCATATTCACACCCGGTGTTTAAAATTTTCCGGAATCACCGAATCTGAAACCGATTCCAGAATTTCAGACCTGTATTCAAAATATAACAATCCCCGGACCACCATCCTCGCCTCTCCGGGCATTATTGAAGTTCATTTACTGGGTCGATCCAAAAAATCCCCGGAGGAAAATAAAAAAACCACCGATTCATTAGCAGAAAAGATAAAAGAAAGGCTGGCGGAATATTTTATTACGGAAAAGGACATTTCCTTTGAACAGTATATATTGGAGGAGTTAAGATCAAACCATTTAACCCTGAGTACAGCTGAAAGTTGCACCGGTGGCGGCCTGGGAAACCGGATCACCAATATCCCGGGAAGCTCTGATGTATTCCTGGGAGGAGTCATTGCCTATTCCAATGAACTAAAAATGAAAATTTTAGGTGTGAGTAAAGGGATTTTAGAAAAATACGGTGCTGTTTCAAAACAGACCGCCCAGCAAATGGCCCAGGGAATACGAGAAAAGAGTCATTCAGACATTGGTGTGGCCATCACCGGGATAGCGGGACCCACAGGAGCAACCAAGGGGAAACCGGTTGGACTGGTTTGCCTGCACCTCAGTAGTTTAAAAACAGAACAGGGAAGCCAAAAAATTTTCTCGGGTGACCGGCAGGTGATAAAAACCCGGAGTGAAAATTTTTGTTTAAACCTGATCAGGAAATATCTAAAACAAAGAAAAAATTGAAACCGGAACCCGAAGATATCACCCATGACTTCTTTTTTAGAAGAAAAGTCATTGTTTTTCAACGAAAAAAAGGATATCGTTTTTCCATTGACGCTCCTCTCCTGGCCCACTTTCTTCCCACCTGTCCAAAATCAGAAGCGCTTGAAATTGGCACCGGTTGCGGTATCATAGCAATGCTGGCACTGTATAAAAAAAAATTTTCTCACATCTACGGACTGGAAATTCAGGACCAGTTAAGTACACTTTCGGAAATCAATGCCCGCAATAATCATTTTTCCCGCTCCTTCACTGCTATCAGAGGCGATTTTAATCATGTGTACAACGATTTTAAGGGTCTGAGCTGGATTTTCTCAAATCCCCCCTTTCTAAGGTTAAATCAAGGCCGTGTGAGTCTGAATCAAGAGATTAGAATTTCCAAATCAGAGGAAAAACTGAACTTGAAAATTATGCTTGAAAAAACCTTCTTCATTCTGGGCCAAAGAGGCACCCTGTGCTTAATTTACCCCTATTCGCGATTCAAAGAATTAACTGAATTATCGGCTGACATCGGATTCAAAATCAAGAAAATTCAGATTGTTTTTTCCTTCAATCATGGAAAACCTGAGCGATTTCTGATACAATTATCCAAAAACAAAGCTTCGATGAAAGAGGTGAGGCCTTTGGTTATTTTCAAAAAAAAAGGCGTTTATACAAAAGAAATGGAAATGATATTATCAGGATAAGGTGATGCTACGGAAATTAAAGGAATTATCAAAATATAGGCAGCTGATTTTGATCCTGATTTCACGGGAGTTAAAAGCCAGATACCGGGGAACCGTGTTCGGTTTCTTATGGAGTTTTTTGAATCCCCTTCTGCTAATGATTGTTTATTCTGTTGTTTTCGGTATTATAATGCCCGCCAGATGGCCTCAGTTTGAGGGTAAAACCCTTTACTATTCAGTTTTCCTGTTTACGGGAATTTTACCCTGGACCTGGTTTTCTTCTTCTATGTTAGAATCATCAAATGTTCTGATTATCTATGGAAATTTAATTAAAAAGATCAAATTCCCCATCGAAGCACTTCCTATCATGGTGGTTGTAACCAATATGGTCCATTTCGCCCTCGGACTCCCACTCCTCATATTGTTCTATATAGTATTTGCTAAATCCTTATCATCATGGGTTCTTTTCCTCCCGGTGGCCATTTTTATTCAGTTTATTTTTACCATGGGATTTAGCTTTTTTATTTCGGCCCTCACGGTTCACTTTAGAGATATTAAAGACATTCTTTCCAACCTGCTTACTTTATGGTTCTTTGCCACTCCCATTATATATCCATTTGATTCACCCCATGTCTTAGGAAGAGGATGGATAAAAATATTACTCTGGCTAAATCCCATGACCCATATCATCGAGGCATATCAATACTCGTTTTATTACGGTTCACTCCCTCACTGGAAGAAACTGTCTGTTACCATATTCGTGGGGTTACTGCTTTTTTATTTTGGTTATAAAATATTTGATCGATTAAGAGATACATTTGTGGAAGAGGTCTAGAATGCATCCGATAATTCTCAATAACATCGGTAAATTTTATAAGAAATATTCCCACAGACATAAATTTTTAACCATAAAAAGTGCCCTGGTGAATAAGACCATCTTTTCTGATTTAAAGAGTGATGAAAAATTCGAAGCTCTGAGAGAAATCAGCTTTAAGGTAGAGAAAGGAAAAACTGTAAGCATAATCGGAGAGAATGGTTCAGGCAAGAGTACATTACTGAAAATATTGGCTGGAATCACAAAACCCACCAGCGGCGAAATCATCACCCGGGGAAGAATTTCAGCCTTGATTGAATTGGGAGCCGGATTCCACCCGGAAATATCTGGCAGGGAAAATATTTTTATTAACGGTATCATCTTGGGGTTAAGTAAAAAAAAAATTCAGGAAAAATTTGAAAAAATTGTCCAATTTTCGGAATTGGAAGAATTCATTAATACTCCTGTTAAAACCTACTCGTCCGGCATGTATATGAGGTTAGGATTCAGTATTGCCATAAATGTTGATCCTGATATTCTTTTAATTGATGAAGTATTAGCTGTGGGAGATGCCTTTTTTGTTCCGAAATGTATTGAAAAAATTTACGAATTTAAAAGAAGTGGCAAAACCATCATTTTTGTTTCTCATGATCTGGCCACGGTGGAGAAAATCAGCGATGAGGTAATCTGGCTAAGAAACGGACAAATTGAAATGCGAGGCTACCCGCAAAAAGTTGTCGATGCCTATATGCAATATATAGGACAAAAAGAGGAAAACCAGAAAGAACAAAAACAAGAAGAAACCACAGAAAACAGATGGGGAAGTAAAGAAATTGAAATTTCAGAGGTGAATATCCTGGACAAGTCAGGAAAAGAGAAATATATTTTCCAACCCGACGAACCCCTGAATATTGAATTCAAGGTCATATGTAAAAAAAAGGAAAAGGATTTTGTCTTTGGACTGGCAATTTTTAATACAGAAGGCTCCCTTTGTTATGGTTCCAACACCCATCTGGAAAGTTTTAAAGCTTCCAGCATCGAGGGAAATGAGCAGGTGAGAGTAAAAATCCCAGCCCTTCATCTTGTCAACGGGACCTATCTGCTGGATCTGGCTGTTCATAAAAAGGACGGCTTTCCCTTTGATTATCACCATTTTCGCTATAAATTCAAGGTGACTTCAAATCAGAAAGACCTGGGTATTACCCGTATTCCGCATCAATGGGAATTCAGCGGTGGAATAAAAATCAAACCTCCTGGATCTCTATCAAAATGAAATTCTATAAAGATCACATTGGCTTGAATATCCAGCTTGAAAAAGAAGCATATAAAAAAATCGTTTTTACAAACGGAGTGTTTGACATCCTTCATCCTGGACATATCGAATTGTTTGAGTTTGCTAAATCCAAAGGGGACATTTTTATAGTGGGGATAAATACTGATCAATCAGTTAAACGAATAAAGGGGGGAAATCGACCCATTTTTTGTCTGGCTGAAAGAATAGAAGTCCTGGAAGCAATCGAAACCATAGATTTTATCATTTCTTTTTCGGAAGATACACCGCTTCGCCTCATCCAGAGTTTATATAAAATTGATATTCTAATCAAAGGAGAAGACTATTCACCATCAGAAGTTGTGGGGAGAAAAGAAATCGAAGCTTTCGGAGGACAGCTTATCTTATTCCCGTTTAAATCGAAATATTCGACCACGTCAATAATTCAAAAAATAAGCCCTTGACGCATATTTGACAAAAAAAAATACTTGTGCTAAAAAAAAATATTCTTCTATTCATATCTGAATATCCAGAGAAACGGATACTTTATAATGAAAATAAACTTTTTTGGGAAGAGTGATAGCGGGAAAGTCAGGAGTACCAATGAAGATTATTTTTCTAGTAAAAAAATAAGTGATAGCGAACATTTATTTATCGTAGCAGATGGAATGGGTGGACATCAAGCCGGGGAGGTAGCATCAAAACTGGGGACTGATACCTTTGTGAGGGAATATAAAAAATCCAGAAAACAGGGTAAAGGTATTGAAGAATCAATGGTTTCTTCTCTAAAAAAATCCAATTCCTCTATTTTAAAAAGAGCATTGTCTGATCCCATGAAAAGGGGGATGGGGACTACCTTTACTGCACTGGTAATTGCTGATAAAAAGGCAACAATCATTCATGTGGGAGATACCCGTATATATTTAATCAGAAAAAATAAAATAAAAAAAATGACAACCGATCATACCTTCGTTGAAAAGATGTTAAAAGAAGGTAAAATAAGTGAAGAAGAAGCACGGGACCATCCCCAGAAAAACATCTTATATATGTCTCTGGGCGCACGTGAGACCTATTCACCGGAAATAATAAGAGATGCTGAAATAAAGCAGGGGGACATCATCACCATGTGTTCCGATGGATTAAACAATATGCTCGATGATCAGGTGATTAAAAAATTTTCTCACACTAACGACCCGAAAAAGTCGGTCAATGAATTGATCAAGCGGGCCAATGAAAACGGCGGGATCGATAATATCACCGTTCAGATTATTCATGCAGGTGAAACAAAAAAAGAAAAACCTAAAAAACGGAAAATTCCAACCAAAAAAACTGCCATTTTATTCTTTTTTGGCTTTCTCATCATTCTGTTTTTGTCCTTTTCAAAACTAAAAATAATAAACACTTCATCACTCCCGGATAATTCCATTAAATATGCTGCATTAATGATTCCACAGATACAAAATCAACAAAATAAAAAAATCCGGTACAACCAAAATATATTTAAAATAAATACCCGGGCCATTCCCTCAAAATTATTTTCCGGTCATTTATTATTTTTTTCAGGAGAACATATATTTTACAGACAACAAAAGCATATATCCGTGTTCTCAATAATCAAACAAAAAATAATCAATAAAATCCAATTAAAAAAAGAAGATGCGATCATACAAACATCGTTCGGGTTTCACTCATCTCATGAAGAAATTCTCCTTTCCGGGGAAAAAAAGTCAGATAGTTCCCGATCGTCTTCGGTAGAAGTGTACATATTCCAAAAGTCAAGAACTCCATTTCTAAAATATCAAATACTGCACCACAATGAAAATAAAGTGCTGGTCACCATCAGATCAGATCCTGAATTGAATTCAGTGGATCATGAAATCAGAACAGTCAAGTTTTTAAATCTAAAACCACCCCTCGCCCCGATATTTATTAATTCAAATGTTCTTCTATTCCATGATCAACAGCACGTTTATGTAATCGAAAATCCAATTAAAAAAAAGAATAAAGAAATTAAATTTTACAAAATAAATGACATTCAATACAATCCCCAGCTCTTCGTATCTTTAAAAATTTCTAACAAAACCATAAAAGTCCTTTTCTTTAATATCCAAAAAAAATACATTAAAATTTTTGACATTTCCAAAGCTGATTTCACCTCCACCAGGAAAATACTCTTCGAGTTTACGGAAAAACCCTTAAACATAGAATATATTGATGAGAATTCAATTATAATCTACTTTTCATACGGTTATATCACCCTGGAGAAAAATAATGCCTTCATCCAAAAATATTATGAATATAAAAACAAAAATCTATTTATCCAGAACATTTTAATCGATTACGGGTCAAACAGAAGGATTCTGGTTGATAAAAATAATAGACTGTTTATATTATTATTGTGACATGGTCCAAGCAGGCGAAAAAATAGGGGATTTTTTAATTAAAGCCGAACTCGGCAGAGGGGGAATGGGAACACTATATTATGCCATTGACACCATGTTGAACAGGGAAGTGGCATTAAAAGTCATTCACCCTCATCTGGCTAATGATTTAAAATTTATTGATAAATTTAAGACCGAAGCCATGACCCAGGCACAGATGAATCACCCCAATATCATCATCATATTTTGTTTCAGAAAAATAAATAGCCATCACATCATCGCAATGGAATACCTCAGGGGTAACAGCCTTCAAGAAGTACTGCAAAAGAAAAAACAACTCCCAATCCTCGACGCTCTATCATACCTGAAACAAATTTTAAGAGGCTTGAATTATGCGCATACAAGACATATCATCCATGGGGATATCAAACCCGGAAATATTCTGATTGACTCTACCAGAAGAATAAAAATTGCTGATTTCGGTATCGCAAAAATATTTGGAGATTTTGGCAATAAAAACGAATCCCAGATACTGGGAACTCCCATCTACGCATCACCGGAACAAATCCTGGGGAAAGACGTGGGCGTCAGATCTGATTTATACTCATTAGGCATCACATTTTATGAAATGGTCACCGGTGCGGTTCCCTTTTACTCAGAAACAGATTCCAGTCTCGAGATTGAAGAAGCACATCTGAATAAACCACCTCCCCGGCCTTCAATATTCAATCCAAATGTAAAAATTCAAGTCGAAGATTTCATTTTAAAAGCCATACAAAAGAAACCCGAACGGAGATTTCAAAGCGCAATTGAAATGCTGGAGAAAGTGGACAGCCTTTTTCAAACAAAAAGGAGGGAAAATGAATCTTAAAATAATAATCATTATTGTTGGTATTTTTATTTTTGCAGGCATTTTGGTTTTTATCTTAAAATGGCGGAATCAAAAAAAACAAGATTTTTCCGAAGAAGACCTGTCCACAGAAATTGAAGATACAGACGTTTCCTTGAGTCCACCTCCGGTAATAAAAAAAGAAAAACAGAGTATTGGCGAAATTGATATTTTTGTAAAAGACAAAAAAATCAGTACCACAGATATAATGGACCAGGAAATCAGAATCGGACGTGACCCTACCAAATCCACCATAATCATCTCAGAGCCAATCATTTCAAAACTTCATTGCTCCCTCATTACAGAAAATAACCGGGTATTTATCAAAGACAACCATTCCACCAACGGTACTTATATAAATAACGAAAAAATATCCGAACAAGAATTGGAGACAAATGATATAATCTTCCTGGGAAAGAAAGGAACCATCAAAATAATCTTCCGAAAAAAAAGTTAACTTTTTTTCCGGTATTTATCCACATTTTCACTGGAATGTAATTCCTTTAAAATATTGATCATTTTTTTTTTTAAGACCGGATGAATCACTTCAGGAGCGATTTCATTCAAGGGCACCAGTACAAAAGCCCGCTCAGTCATCCGGGGGTGAGGAATAATTAAATCTTTTTCAGATACAATTAAGTGACCGTACAGGAGAATATCAATATCAATCGTTCTCGATCTATCCCTCCCTCCCCGGTTCTCTCTCCCCATTTCCTTTTCAAAACGCTTAATCCTGAGCAGCATATCATGGGGCTGGATATTGGTTTCCAATGCCAGTGCAAGATTTAAAAAAGTGCCTGTACCCGGTTTCATCCCCACCGGGCTGGTTTCGTAAATAGAGGAAATGTCAACAATTTTCCCAATACTCTCCAAAAAAAAAATCGCCTCCTGTAAATTGGATTTTCTATTACCCAGATTGGATCCCAGAGACAGATAATATTTCACCATTTACATCTCTTTTTAACACAGACAGGGAAACAGGTCAATTTGAATCATTTTCCCAATTTTAAAAAAGAAGAACTTTTAATATGATTATTACGTTTATTCTATAGTGCAAAGGAAGATTATTATTTGGAGGAAAATGATGAAAATTAAAGTCTTTTGGGTGCTGCTCTTTTTGCTTTTTTCATTGAACTACGGTTACAAATACGAAAAACAAATCAAAAGAACCTTTCCGATGGATCAGGATGGAATTTTACAGCTTTCTAATGTAAATGGATTTATCACTCTCAGCACCCAGAACAAAAATGAAATCTCAATAAAAGCCATCAAGCGAGCAGATCGTAAATCAGATCTTGAAAATGTCATAATAAAATTTGAATTTGAAAAAAAAGAACTCAAGGTATTTACCAAACGAATCAAAAAGCAATCCACTGCCAAGGTCAATTTCTATGTAAAGGTCCCGAAAAACTTGAAATCCCTTAAATTAAATTCAGTAAACGGACAGATTGAAATCGACGGTCAGCTAAGAATTATAAAATCAAAAACAGTCAATGGCAACATCCATTTCAAGGGAGTAGCCTCTGATAGTGAATTTTATGCAATTAATGGAGGTGTATTTTTGATCTTTCAGGAAAGGCTGAAGGGAAATATTTCAGCTGAAACCGTAAATGGAACTGTGAAAATTGAATTGCAAAAAGACTCCAGTTTCAGAATAAAAGGATCCACACTAAATGGTGGTATAAAAAATGATTTTAATGTAGCTGTTGAAAGTAAATTTATTGGCTCAAAAATAACCGGAACCATCAACCAGGGACAATACAATATAAAACTTAAAACCGTAAATGGAAATATCAAACTACTAAAAATCTGAAATCCATCCCAATATTACTTTATTTTCAGAAAAATAAGGGTGTATGACAGCATTGCCTTTTTTGTTATAATGGGATCATGAAAAGAGAAATCTTTGTGGGAGAGGTAGGAATTGGAGGGAATCATCCGGTTTCCATTCAATCCATGACCTCAACTTCCACCTCCAATGTTAAATCCACCCTGAATCAAATTGGTTCTTTAAAAAACGAAGGATGCGACATTGTCCGGGTAGCCATTCCCGATCAATCCGCAGTCAATGCTTTTCAAGAGATTGTCGAAAAATCTACATTACCTGTTATTGCGGATATTCACTTTGATGCCAACCTGGCGTTAAAATCAATTGAACTGGGAGCCCATGGAATCCGAATTAATCCTGGAAATATCGGCAGTAAAGACAAACTAAAAACTATCATAAACCAGGCCAATCAAAAATCAATTCCCATCCGAATCGGAGTGAATGCCGGTTCTATTGAAAAAAAATACCGCAATACCCATTCTTCCAGAGCCGAAGCAATGGTGAGCTCTGCATTGGATTTCATCAAGTTTTTCGAAGACAATGACTTTTTAAACCTGAAAATATCCCTAAAATCTTCCGATGTTCGGGAAACTATGCAGGCCTATCGCTTACTGGACAAAAAATGCGATTATCCGCTTCATCTGGGAATCACCGAGGCGGGAACCTTTTTTCGAGGCACCGTTAAATCAGCTATTGGCATCGGCAGTCTGCTGGCAGACAGTATCGGTAATACCATCCGGGTTTCCTTGACAGATAGCCCTATTCAAGAGGTACGGGTAGCCAAAGAGATATTGTATGCCCTGGGATTACGGGGAAATCATATCGAACTGATCTCCTGTCCCACCTGTTCCCGAACAACTGTAAATCTGGTTTCATTAGTCGAAGAAGTGGAAAAAAAGATAAAAGGTATAAAACCCAACAAAAAAATAAAAGTAGCAATAATGGGATGTGAGGTCAACGGTCCCGGAGAGGCAGTTGATGCGGATATCGGCCTGGCCTTTTCAAAAAAGAACGGTTATATATTCAAAGGGGGAAAGATGCTTGAAAAAATCAAACCGGAACAATCAGTTTCCCGCTTAATGGAATTAATTCATGAAATGCTAAAATAAAAGGTTACCTTCTTATACTGCGGTAGGGTGAACCGAATCTTTACTTAATAGTTTGGCTAACACCAGGATAATTTATCCTCTGTCTAATAATTTATTTTATTTCCTTCACCATATATAGATTGCTTGTAAACCCAGCTCTTTGGGTTACTCATGGTTTCTTCCTTTCACTCTACTTCTTCTGCCCGCTATAAGCAGTAAGTTTCAACGGAGACATACCTTTGCTTTCAATCAAACCACCTTTCACTTTTTTAAAGGCATCGATCCAAGGCATCCAACCCATAGCAATTTGCATAGACAGTAACCTGGGCACATCCTTGTTAAAGTAAAGCCGGGGTTCATTTTTAGATATTTCCGCATCTATTTCCGCATCAGACTTACCCTGTTTTTGCATTTGTTTTACATAATTTTCAATTTG
>DAOWKX010000223.1 GCA_030639705.1 Candidatus Aminicenantota bacterium | reverse complement strand
TCCAAATTCATTGATCAATTCTTTTTCCTCTTTTCTGGAAATAATATAGATATAGAGAATCATGAAGGGTAAAAGAAACAAAGAATACAACCCGGACAGCAAAAAGGTGATCCCCAAATGAGCAATTAATCCTGCCACATACTGGGGATGCCTGATAACCGAATAAAAACCGGTTTTGATGATTTTTTCGGGTCTATGTGTTTCAGCAACTTTCAGACTCACATGTCTAACCGCCTTGATTCCCATCCATACCGCAATGATGATCAGTGGAATAAAAATAAAAAGATGGAAAAGAGGAAGGGATATCGATATGACAGGCAGCCACAACCCATTTTTTAATATCGGAAAAACAAATCGGGGCTGTGGAGAAATCCATATCCCGATCCAGAACAGAAAAAATAACCATCCGGAAATCCGGCCATAAAGGGCGCCAATTTTTTTCCCTTTGTGAGCCCCAAATCTTTTTCCTAATTTCAGATGCTCTAAAGACAGAAAAAATAAAGGCAGGATTGCGATTAATCCCAGGACACCGACAAAGAACCACACATTAATAATATATGGTTACCTTGAAAGAACCGGAATTATCCTCAAAATTGAAGTCATTTATGCCCACATACAATCTGTTCTTTTTGGTCATATGAAACGGTGCCTTGTCATCACCCACATAAAAGGGATATCCTCTATTTCCAACCTTTGATATTACAGCGCCTGTGGGATGACTTGGGAGTGGTTTATGTTTGTTTAAGGTGAGCTTCAGTTCACCATTCTGGAATACCCGGGTGTCTTCATCGATATAAATAAAACCGGTAACCGAAAAAAGTATCTCCTGGCCCATGGTAACATCGATTCCGGTGTTAATCCAATTCTGATCGGCTTTTATTTCAATCACTTTTTTTCTTTTTCCCTTTCTGAATTTCTTATAACTGGATTCAATATCAAAGGGAGACAGGAGTCCTTCTTTTTTTCTTTGATTGAATTCGATCTTCCAGACCTGCGCCAGGGGAAATCTCATCAGCTGGTAAAATTTTCCAAATTTATACACATTAAAAAAAATCACATTATATTTAAAAGCCACCATCTGGCCTTCATACATTTGTCCATCCACCGTGTAGAGATAGTCTCCCGCCAGACTTACATTTAAAAACAGAAGTATAACAAACACTGATAGCCAAGTTTTTTTTTCACGCATCATATCAAGAATATTCCTTTATAAACTATTTCACAAAAATTTTCAACAAAAATTTTCTCAGTACCGGATATTTTTATTTTTCGAAAGGGAGTTTCAATCTTAAGATGATCTCTAATTTGGTTCATTCGGCGCAATACCGCAAATACCGCTGCGCTCCCGGTTGAGGAGGATAAGGTTTTCCCCACCCCTCTTTCATAAAAGAAAACCTGAAAATGATTATGATGATCTTTTTTTACAATTTCAACATTCGTACCACAGGGAAAAATCGGGGCCGTTGCCAATTTTTCTCCAACCATCTGGCATTGATCTTCTGAAAGATCTTCCTCCAGCCATACCACCACATGTGGATTCCCAACTGAAACAGGATAAAAGTCGATGTCATTATGATTGAATTTTATCTGGTTCTCCTTTAAAAAAGGAAAAAAATCTTTTGCTTGAAAATCAGCTTTTCCGATTTCTATCGAAAGGCGAAAGCGGTTCCCCGATCGATCTATCAGACCAACCCTTCGTTTTCCAACCCTGGTGTTTAAAATGATATCACCTCTGGAAGGATCCAGGTAAAACAGGATGGATGCCAAACCGGCCATTCCGTTTCCAGACAATTCTGCTTCATTCCCATCCCGATTAAATATTTGAAAATCAACGGATTTCTCATGTTCTCTATAATAAACGACACCGTCAGCACCAGCCCCGGATTTTCGGTTACATATTTGCCGGGTAAACTTGGGTTTTTGACTGTTATCGGCCAGGCTCTTTTCATTCAGATCGATGTGAACAAAGTCATTGCCGGAACAAACTGTTTTAAAAAAAATCATCCCGGTAATCTGAATTTAATAAAAAATTCATCACCGAATCGATTGATGTAAAAGAAGATAAAAGAACCGGGTTCTTTCTGAGCAATAATTTTTCTAAACGCTTCCACGCTCTCCACTTCACGTCTATTGACAGCCAGAATCACATCGCCTTCCTTGATTCGGTTTTCATCGGAAACACCGCCTCTTTTTACATTTTCCACCAGAAGGCCTTTGGATGTTTTCAATCCATATTGTCTCGCCAGTGAAGGTGTATTCTTAACCAGGACCATTCCCAGATCCATACTTCTCTCATCCTTTCTCGAGCGAAACCGGACCGTATCCGGAGCTTCTCCCACTTTAATATTTATTTGTTTCTTCTTGGTCTCTCTGTAAATCGTCAGCTGAACCGTATCACCCGGACTTAAATTGGCAATCTTGACCTTCAGCTCTTGGGCAGTCTTGACTTTATTACCGTTCACTTCAACGACCACGTCATGTTTTTTTAAGCCCGCCTTCTCGGCCGGTGAATTTTCTTCTACCTTAACGATTAATACCCCTCCGGTCTTTAAATCCAACTCTTTAGCATCTCCTTCACTGATGGTCCAAATATTCACACCTAAAAATCCCCGAACCACTCTTCCTTTGGTTTTCAAGTCAATAACAACTTTTTTGGCCAGATTTGAAGGAATGGCAAAACCGATCCCCACATTTCCACCGCTTGGAGCAATGATTGCCGAATTGATTCCGATGACCAACCCCTCCATATTCACCAGGGGACCACCTGAATTCCCTCTGTTGATCGCAGCATCGGTCTGCAGAAAATCTTCGATATCCGCTGCGCCCAGCTGTCTTCCTTTTGCCGATATGATTCCGGCCGTAACACTGAGATCCTGATAAAAGGGATTTCCAATCGCCAACACCCAGTCACCAACCTCAACCTCATTGGAATCTCCCAGATCAATGAAAGGAAGGTTCTTGGCTTTTATTTTCAACAGGGCAAGATCGGTCCTGGGATCCACTCCAATTTTCTTGGCTTTGTACTCCTTACCGTCAATGTCAAATATTGAAATTTTTAGGGCATTTTTAACCACATGGTAATTGGTAAGAATATATCCATCCGAAGAGATGAAGAATCCGGATCCAACCCCGGATACTTTTTCCCTTCGCTTGGGAATGCTGAAAAATCGATCAAAAAAATCATCACCGAAAACACTACCTCCTCGTTCCACAATTGATTCAGATATCACTTTCACAACCGCCGGTCTGACTCTTTTTACCAGGGGAGCGAAATTAAGACCGTCTATTTTGATGGTTTCAGCCCGGGCAACACTGGGGCTCAACACCGGATTGTTTGACTCTGATTTTTGCAAATAGCCAAATGTCAAGGCAAAAAACAGGGCACCTGCTAAAAAACTGATTCCCACAATCACGCCAATTTTTTTCATGGCAACCTCCTCATTTTATGTATTCGGTTTCGATTGATATGTATTCAATCCTAAAATTATCATTTATAAGACGAGTTTTTTTTCCAAAAAGTTTCAATTTTTTCCCAGACTTCTAATATATGATATTATACCATAATACAGCCCATTTGCAATCAAATAACGATAGGTTGATGTCTTAAGCCTGCGAGCTTCCTGGGAATTACTTATGAACGAAGTTTCCACCAGTGAGGCTGGCATTCTTGCCCCCACTAAGACATAGAAAGGCGCTTTTTTTACTCCCAGGTCGTTAATATGGCTGTATCGCTTTTTTAAATGTTTAACAACATTTTTCTGGATAAACTGGGAAAGGATACGGGATTCGGATTTTTTGGCATTTTTAACAATTTCACCAATAATGGATTCCATCTCCCAGATGGACTTTTTACTGATGGCATTCTCCTTCGCAGCGACACTCATGGACCAGGGATCGGTGGTCAGATTCAGGTAAAAGGTTTCAATACCCCGGGTTTTTTTTTGGGGAGCCGAGTTGACATGAATAGAAACAAATAAATCGCTTTTCTTCGAATTGGCTATGGCCGTTCTTTCCTCCAGGGAAATATAACGATCACTCTCCCGGGTTAAAATAATTTCATACTTTGAATTTTGTTTAAAAAGATTCTTTAATCTTCTGGCCAGGTCAAGAGTTATCTTCTTTTCGTAGAGACCCAGCTTACCATTGCAAGTACCGGGATCTTTACCTCCGTGTCCTGGATCAATCACGATTCGATGAACCCCGAGTCCCAGTTGCCGAACCACTGAATACTGCCCATCCACCGGCTCTGGAGGGGCGTCCAATTTTTCGGTTATTTTCTCTGAATATACTTCCTGGGCATCGAGATCTTTTTGAAATATATCAAATACCACTCTGAAGGGAGAGGTCAAATAAAACCGATCATATTTTCCGATCTTATCAAAATCAAACACAATCCTCAGGGTGCGGCGATCTCGTTTCCCCAGCCGTATTTTCTTTAAATTACCTGATTTAATTAAAACTTCTTTTTTCTTATTTTCTGGATAAGAGGGTGAAAAATCACAACCGAGCAAATCAAAATAAAGACGGGTTAAATTCTTACCAGGTAAAATTTTTTCCTGAATCTTTAAGGAAGCTGAAAGATCCAGTACAACCCGGGTATAATCCGGATAGGAATAAAATCGAATATTATTTAAGACAACACGCTTTCCGGCAGGGCATATGATCTGGTAAAGGAGCAAGAAAACGAGAAAGGGACTTGCTTTTTTCATACCCTATAAATGTACTAAAAAAATCCCATAAAATCAAATTTTTCACTTCACTCTTTGCAAAAATCACCAATAACAAAGTTTACCCTGCAAATTTTAAGCGGGAAAAAAAGAGAATCAAATATTTAGCTAAATCTTGGCTTCTTTATTATGAATAAGTCAACACAAATTAAACTTTTTATTCTTTACTTACATCCAGAATCTGGTAGTACCAAAAGCAATCACTGCCACAATCATACCGATAATAATCGATATCACAATTGAAACAACAATAGTTGCAATGAAATATCCGGTTGCTTTATCTTGTGGAGGTTCTTTTAAATCACGTATTCCGAGATACAAAAGAAAGAGAGAGTACAGACCACCAATAAAAGCCAGAAAACTGAGATTCGGGATCAAATAAAATATTCCAGCAATCCAGACCGCAGTATTGGCATAAACAGCAACTTTTAAGGACATAACCATATCTTTTTGAGCTCCAAAAGTTGGAGCCAGAACATCAATTATTAGGCCTAATAGATAAACACCTACCAATGAAAAAATATAGGTAAAAAGCAACCAGAGAAAGCCTCTCCCGAAAGGGGCTCGAATGGTAATGCCCAAAAATGACCTTCCGATAATAATCCAGCCCAGAAAACCTGCAACGGCCGGAATGGCGGCTAACAGAATCGCATATTTCAGGAACAGATCCTGGATAGTGGCAGATTCACCTTTAATGACTTTCCATTCATCATTGGGTTTGGTTAAAATTGCAATTGCCCTCTTGATAATTGCGTTAAAGTCCATTTAAACCTCCTCTTGTTTAAATGTCAATATAACAAAAAAAGAATTATAAGTCAATTTTCAAAATCATAATTAGATAAAAGCACAAACCAATATTAGGGTGGATAATGATTGAAAATTATAAAAAACCCCATTACAATTTTAGTATACTAAATAGGGTTTTAGCAATAACTCAACTGTATAAGGACTTGAATTTCAATCAAAAAAAATATGAAAAAAAATTGTTGTTGAAAAATAAATCTTATTGTATTATATATAGATTATGATTGTAGTACGAAATGACAATAAGGAGAACCACGCATGAAACAAAAATCAATTCTTTTGGCACTTCTGCTGTTCACCCTATTTGGCAGTTTTACTTCCCTGAACGGTGAAATCAAATTTTTTGGGATGGTGCAAACCTGGCTTTCATATTCCGCCATGGAGGATGAAACTCCCATGGGATTCACCCTTAGAAGAGTCAGATTCAAACCATTTGGCTCTCTTTCCAAATCATTAACCTGGGCCCTGCAGTTCGGGTGGGACAAACAAGTAGCCATGATCCAGGATGCATATCTTGAATGGAAATCCAGTGAAAAATTCAGAATACGGGTTGGAGAATATACGGTTCCGGGGACCATATCCAGTTCTCTTACTTCATCTGCAGAACTGGACATGCTGGAACGCCCTGAAATTACCCTGAAGTGGGCCAAGTTAAACGAGCTATCTCAATATCGGTCGGTCGGGCTTCAGTTTCATGGCCAGCTCTTTGACAATAAAATATACTATGCCGTTATGTTCGCTAATAACAGCACCTTTGGCCTCTTTACCCCTAATGTTGGAGATTTGGAATATGATGCAACCCCTGGAATCACTTTGTGGACGAGGCTTGAAGCCAAGCTATCAAATGGCCTTCGTTTCGGGGGATTTTACGGCAGAAACCAATTAACAAAAACCGAAACCTCAAAATCCTCATATGGTATTCATCTTTTCTATGTCCAGCAACCCATAAATTTTAAAATCGAATATATTGCCGGTCGCAAAGATGATGAAACCGAAATTATTCGTTATGAGGGGATGTATGCACTCTTCGGATACCGAATAAAAAAATTCGAATTCCTCATCCAATATGACAACTACAAACCCAACCGAGATCTGGGAGATGATGAAGAAGTACTTAAATATGATAATATCACCCTGGGATGTAATTTTTTTGTCAGCAATAAGATTAAACTTCAGGCCAACTATATTTTCAGAAATGAAGAGTTCGTCACAACAAACACTTCGGATATTAAAAACAATATCTTTTATATCAATTTTCAGTATTCCTTTTAATCCGCCCCCTTCACATAAAAAACCCGGATTTCAGGATAAATAGCGATTCACCATTTTTTTGAGTTTTTCAAAATGGGTTCCTTCCCAGTATATTTTCCCGCATAATCGGCATATAGAATAGTTCCGGCACCAGGCCTGAACTTTTGGAGGAATTTTTTCCCGGTTTGATTGAAACAAATCAGTATTTTTATCCAGGGAAATCAAAAGTCCGTTGCAGACCAGGCAGCGGGTAAAGGGTCTGCATTTCAATTTTAAATCAAAGCGTTTTATGACTTCCCGAACCTGGATATCTGGAATCAGACTGCGAATATAAAGACCTTTGGTTACATTTTTCCGCATTAAAAGATGGCGATCCCGGGTCAACAGTACTCTGTCCTGGGTTTCTGCAATCTCTGCTAATTTCTCATCCTGCCAGTTTTTATCAAAGCGGGTATCCATTCCTAAAAGTCTTAATCGTCTTGCCAGTGTCCCTATATGTACATCACATATGAAGCGCAATTCTTCTGATTGAATGTGAGCCATCCGGTCAATATCAGATAGAAAAAAAGGATATACTTCAATATAACATTTTTCCTGAATAATAAAAGTAAAATCCACACCTTTCCCATCAACAAGAATCCTGCCAACCTCGGTATGGGGAACTCCCATCGATTCAATAAAATCCTTCACTGACCGTCGCTTAATAGTTACCAATCTGGTGATTTTTTCATCAACGTTCTTAAAAAAATCAGTTAAATATCCGTAGAAGGTAATTTTGATTTCAACCATATTCAGATTCACAGAAGGATTCGATCTCACCGGTTTTCAGGCCTATATTAAAAAAAAGTGTTTTCATTTGTATTTGGAATCGGTATTTTTTTTCCATAGAGCAGATCATCAAAGAACAGAGCAATTCTCTGATTTACCGGATTTTTAGAGATATAAAACCGAATCAACCGGTGAAACAGGGTATTCGGTTTGGTATAGGGACACACCCGGATGCAGAATCCGCAATCGGTTCCCACTTTTTTCCAGAAGGCAAAACATTTTTCCTGTTCTATGGACCAGTGTAACCCCCCCCGGCTGGATGGTTCTTCCCCGGTTGAGATGGATTTGGTGGGACAATTTCGGGCACATTTCTTGCAGATGTGACAGAACTCTTCGACATAAAACCTTTCTTTTTCTGTGGAAATCAACTCAATATCAGTGGTTACAACTGCCAGGCGTACACAGGGACCATATATCCGATGGACTAATATTCCCATTCGGCCCAGCTCACCCAAACCTGAATCAACAGCCAGAGGAACACAGAGGGTTTCGTAATTTCCATCTGTGTGGGCCCGGGCTTCATACCCCAGAACCCTCAGGTATTCTGCAACAATATTGGCAATTTTTGCGGCTTCCACATATTGCCGTGAGGATTCAAGTATCTCAGCTAAAGCGGGTGCCTGTTTCATCATATGTATATCCATGGCGACCACAATCACAATGGCAAAGCGATGATGGTTTTTGATCACCCTTCCCCAGTTATCACTGTGCCTCCCGGCATGACTGTATAAATGATGGGATTTCAACGGTGTGATACCCACATCAACAGCCCCGTAAAAAGAGGCAAGATTTTTCAATACCCGGGTCATTTTTTCAGGTTCAATTGCCTTTCTGGTACCTTTCACATCCCCGTCAGAAACAGGTCTGATCTTATTGAGAAACGAAAAAGCCGCTTCAAATATGGGAGAATGAATAGAATCATAAAACTGTTGACCGGGATCTCCTATTTCTGGCTGTTGATGAATTTTTTCATCAACGACTCTTCTCTCAGAATTTTGGGAATAATATTGCCTGTGCAATGCTGGATGGAATCGCAGATTATTGCGAGAAAACATATGATCCCTCTCATCATATTGTTCAATATTCTTTATACTGACCGTTTGTCTTTCAGGAAAAAATTTTACCCCTGATAAAAAAAACAAGATAACCAGTAATCCCACAACCCCGATGTTTATATTTTTAATCCATAAAAATCGCTCGAATAATAAAAAGACTGCCCAGATAATGGAATTGAAAAATAATCCAAAAATCGAAATAATCATTGCCCTGAATTCCCTTTCGCTCCAGGATGAAAAGATCATGAGCAGGAGAAATGCAGTCGTAACCAATAACAAAAACCAATTAATCCATATCATCATATTTTCCAGAATTCCTTTTTTTTAATATGGACCTTTACTTCCTTTCCGCATAAGTATAAAATCGGGACCACAAAACAAAGTACTTCCATTGAAATGGTCATTAGATTAGGTAATGAAAAAACATCAGCAAAACCACCCCGTAAAAAATTAGGAAAGAATCCAAAATTAAATAACTTATTCCACACAGGAAAAAAAACCCGGAACCCGATAGGCGGAACCGGATCGATGATGATTAAATCCAATACCAGATGAGAGAAAGAAACCAGAAACAGAGCAAGCCTCTCTTTCTTTTTTTTAAAGAAAAAAAACAGAAGAAAGGTGAAGATACCGATAAAAAAAATATTATGTGTGTGGGATTGATGGACCTGTAATCCCTTCCCGTCAACAAAAAGAAAAATCAAGAAATCAATATCCGGAATGTTGGAAATCAAGACAAACAGAAATAATGTTTTAATATTTTTCTTAGAAGCCGCTTTTTGCCACCCCAGCAATCCAATAGCAGAATGTACGATGGGTGTCAATTTTTCCTCTATTAAAAAATATTATATCACATTCCACCGAGGATTGATTGCCCGGTTTTAACATATTTGATATGATCAATCATATGAACGTTTTACCCATTGATGGATATCAAAAATCCATTGAGGCTGCCATTGAAAAAAATCCCGTGGTCATCATTACAGCTGAAACCGGGGCCGGGAAATCCACCCGGGTACCTTTCTGGCAATGGAAGAGGGGAAAGAAAGTTTTGGTGACCCAGCCCAGGCGAATTGCTGCCCGATCATTGTCTTACTACCTGTCACAAAGTACTTTGACCAAATGGGGACAGGAGGTCGGTTATCAAACCGGTTTTGATCGGAAATTCTCTTCTCAAACCCGCTTGCTTTATCTAACCGATGGCGTTCAGATGGTAAAAGAAATAAAGGGACAGAGGGATTATGATGTTTTAATCCTGGATGAAGTTCACGAATGGAACCTCAATCAGGAAATATTGATCGGCCTGGTAAAAAAGGGATTGGATAACCAATTTTTTAAAAACACCGGGAAACGGGTGGTCATCATGAGTGCCACCCTTCACTACCAGAAATTATCCATATTTTTACACCAGGCCCCGGTCATTTCGGTACCGGGCCGCGGATTTCCGGTTACCATACATCACAATCAGCCTGATTTCATACTTTCGGATACTGTCCAGATGATAGAAATGAACCAAAACATCCTGGTATTTCAACCGGGTAAGGGTGAAATTGACAAATTCATCTCTCTTCTCAAGCATTCTCTGGAAATGGACAAACTGAAAGCCAAGATTCTTCCCCTCCATTCCGAGTTATCCATCAGAGATCAGGCCAGGGTTTTTCTTCATTATCCGGTTCCCAAAGTCATTGTGGCCACTGATATTGCTCAAACCAGCCTGACCATTGATGATATCGATGCAGTGATTGATACGGGTGTTAAAAAAGAAGTACGGGTAGTCAAAGGAATCGAAGGATTATATCCCACTGATATTTCAAATTCCGAGTGTTTACAGCGGGCCGGACGGGCCGGACGGGTAAAAAACGGTCAATATATCCTCTGTTCTGATTTGAATATGAAAGACCGGCTCCCTTATCCCGAACCGGAAATTAGACGCTTAAATCTCGAGTCGGTTGTACTTCGTCTGATCAAATGGGGGCTCTCTCCCCTGGAATTCCCCTATTTTCATCCCTCCAAAAAGAATTTAATATATAAAGCCATTAAAAAGTTAAAGGTTTTTGGCGCCATTTCCGACGATGAAAAAATCACATCAGATGGTGAAAAAATGGCTGAAATTCCAGTATCCATACGCAGTTCACGCTTGCTTTTGGAAGCCCAAAAGAGCTCACCCCGGGTGGTGGACAGTGCTTTAAAACTAATAGCTATCCTGGAAACCAAGGGGATAGTGAATAAAGAATACCTGGGAGAAAAATATTACTCCGAAGCCATCAACTCGGATTTGCTCAATCAATTGATTTTGTGGAACAATCCCGGTTTGAATCGCAAATCCATAAGTTTTAAAAAATTGGCCCTGGCAAAAGAAGTCTACCGGGAACTAAAAAAAAGAATGGATATCAAAAGGAGATACAGCCATATGCCTCCTCACATACTGAATCCACTTATCAGAGTCATCCTCTCCGCATTTGTTGACCATGCCTACTCTAAAATCGGCAAATCTTACGGAAACGAAAACGAAGAAAGAGAGCTGGATAGGACCTCGGTTCTTTATCCAATATTGCCCGAAGCAATTGTGGGAATGCCCTTTGATTTGGTTATTGATTGGAAAAATCCCAATACCGGGGAAAAAGAAAAAAAATGCCTGTCTCTGATTACCTTCGCTACTGAATTATCCATCAAAATATTGAATGATCTCCGGCCCTACAGTTATGAAAACAATCAACAGGTAAAAATTGAAAAAAATCAGCTGACAATAGAGAACACCCTTTGTTTTGGAGAAAAGACGCTTTTTAAATACCGGAGTCTTCCGGATTGGAGCCTTCGCAAACAGAAAAATGAACTTATCAGTGCAGTTATCCGATGGGTTAGAAAAAACAAATCAGAACTCAGATTTTATCCCCGATTACAAGAAACTATAACCCATTATGACCAGGCCAAAAGGATTTTATCATCGCAGGAAAGCAGAATAATCCATACATTGTCTCCATTTGAAGTTTACTGGCTGGCTTATCTGGAAAAAGAACTGAAAAATCATTTAAAAAGCGGAGACCTCAAACTTTTTTTCAATCTTCATCCCGGACTCCTGAAAATGAATTTGAAACAATTACTACCCTATAATTTCATTCAGGAACTGAAAAAAATGAAATGGCCTGAAAAAATAAATCTGGCCGGCACAACCTTGCCTGTCAGCCGGATTGAAAACAAACCCTTTATAAAATTGGATTTCCAACAATTTGAAAAAATAAAAAAAGATGAGCTGGTTTTACCCACCGGTGAAAAGGCGGGCATAATTATTAAAGAACGCAAATACCCTGACTGGGATATTGCCGTTTATCATTTCAACCGCTGGAAAAAAAGGAATATCTTTGAAACAAAATGGAAGCATCATAAAAAAAAGGTTCGGGTGGAAGATGTTGTGGACATCCCCTTTCCCATCGCTTTTAATTCAGGCCAGAGTAAACAAAACACTCCCTTTGAATTTCATTCCGCTCCCAAAATCATTGGAGATGAAGTGGTCCTCATTCATTTTTTCGAAAAGGAACAGGCCAGAAGTTATTTTGAACCCATTCAAGCTGAATGGGATCGTTTTTTGCAAGCCCACAAAAAACAGAAAATAGATGATATTTTCAAAAAGAAAGGCTGGAAGGTAAAGTAGAACGCCGCACTCACCGGCAAATTTGGAGCGCAGCGGAGTAAAAATCCATTGCAGCGATTTGTTATGTCGTTTTTTTTATCTTTTAAACTTTAATATCTCTATTTAAAGTACCTTTAAACTATAATCTTGGATAAAATTTAGGAACTAAAACTCCCATAAATAAAAGAAAATCAAGCCCTGTATGAAGTAATATGGGACTTACTAAACTATCAAATTTTTTTGTCATCAGAGCTAATATAACACCTAAAATCCCTGTTAAAATTAAACCAGCAAATCCCATGCCCTCTCCTCCTCCATATAACATATGGATAAGACCAAACATGAAGAATTGACAGATCAATGAAAAAATAAAACCAAAAGGAAGGGTTCTGCTGAAAATCAATCCGCGAAAAAGAATTTCCTCTTTTACAGCATTTATAAAAGCATAGGTTATTCCGAGTGGAAAAAGGGTTATAATAATTTTTAATTGGACACCTTTATTAAATGCCATCAGTAAAGAAATGACAATCAAAATAAACACTAATGAAAAGCCTACGATCCATCCTATTTTTTTCCCTTGCTTTATAAAAAGTTCTTTCAGAGAATCTTTTTGTAAAAGAATTAAGATGATTGGGAGAGTTATCCAAAATATTCCAAAAACTGAATTTTGAGCTACATTTTCCACCATTTCATTTGTACCGAAAATTGAAAAGAATATCTTTTTTCCAAATGATGCAATGCTTTTATAAATGTAGGTGGAATATAGAATATAAATGAGTACAACCACAAAAATAGCATTCAAAACATTTTTATAACGCCTTAAAGAAGGTACAATTCTACAAATAATCAAAAAAGAAAAAATAAATCCAATATAAATATATTGATAGATGGGTGGAAAACTTGAGGTTGAAAAAGCCAAACATCCCAATATAAGAATAAGTACCCATTCAGCATATTTTTTGAAATTTAATGCTTCAATCAATTATTCTCCTTAGTAAATGATAGATTTTTTAATTTTAATATCTGCTTCAATCTTATTTCTTTAAACATAACTATTAATATACATCAGTATATACTTTATTAAAATCCTGAATAATTTTCAATAGAAAGTTGACTCGTTTATTCGTAAATTGCAAGCTTCTCCTGAAATTTGTCTTTTTTCCCAATTGTTTGTATAATGAAACCTCTTGCGGATATTTAACAATCAGGAGGAAATAATAACATGTCAACCAAGTATAATTTCTATGCCGGTCCGGCCATACTGCCCCGAGAGGTACTGAAAAAAGCCCAGGAAGAACTGCTCAACTTCAATGGTATCGGATTGTCAATCATGGAAATCAGCCACCGTTCCAAAGATTTTGATCAGGTGGTTACCACTGCTGAATCAAAGATCAGAAGCCTTCTGGAAATCCCTGATAACTACTCGATTTTATTTTTACAGGGAGGGGCCAGCCTCCAGTTCGGAATGATCCCCATGAATCTGCTGAAAGGTGGAATTGCCGACTATATCAACACCGGTGCCTGGGCCAAGAAAGCCATCAAAGAGGCCAAACTTTTCGGTACCGTCAACATTGCTGCCAGTTCAGAAGATAAAAACTTTTCTTACATACCCAATAACATTCACTTTACACCCGATGCGGTTTATGTTCATATCACCTCCAACGAAACCATCAGCGGTATTCAGTGGAAATCCTTTCCCGATACCAGTAATGTGCCCTTAATTGCCGATATGTCCTCGGATATTTTCAGCCGGAAACTGAAGGTTTCAGATTTCGGAATCATTTATGCGGGAGCTCAAAAAAATATGGGCCCGGCCGGTGTTACCCTGGTCATTATCAGAAACGATCTGATTGAAAAGAGCGCAGACAATCTCACCTCCATGTTAAGTTATAAAATCCATGCTGAAAAAAATTCACTCTATAATACCCCTCCCTGCTTTGCCATATACATTGTTTACCTGGTTGTTGAATGGATCGAACGACTGGGAGGTGTTTCAGCAATCGAAGAGCTCAATAACAAAAAAGCAGCCCTGTTGTACGACATCCTGGACAGCAGTGATTTATACCGGGGGACTGCCGATCCCCGGGATCGATCGAAGATGAATGTCACCTTCCGTCTGAGTTCAGAAGAGCTGGAAACCCGGTTCATTCGGGAAGCCACCGAATCCGGATTTACCGGCTTAAAAGGCCACCGCAGTGTGGGTGGATGCCGAGCCTCAATCTACAATGCCATGCCCATTGAGGGAGTAGAAAAACTGGTAGAGTTTATGACCCGATTTGAGAAAAAACTTTAATTATCAACAGGAATAATCTTTTCAAACATTCTTCTTTCTTGTTTGACTAAGTATATATCCACACCTTTTTGCAGATATGAGATCAGAAGATCCACCACTTTTCGGTAGGATGAATGCCCGGGATCCCGGTGGTTGAAATGATACCC
>DAOWKX010000210.1 GCA_030639705.1 Candidatus Aminicenantota bacterium | reverse complement strand
TCCCCGACAATCTTCTGGTCATGGGTGGAAAAAATAAATGTCACACCCAATTCTTCTTTCATTTTCTGCATAATATCAATAACCATAAACCCAGTCTTACTATCCAGATTAGCGGTAGGTTCATCAGCCAAAACCAGCTGTGGTTTTGTGATCAAAGCTCGGGCTATGGCCACTCTCTGTTTCTGTCCCCCGGAAATCTGGTCGGGATATTTATCTTTTTGGTCTAGCATCCCCACAGTACCCAGAAGCGCCAACACCTGTTCTTTTCTTTTGGTTGCATCGACATTCTGTACAATAAGCAAAGGGTATTCTACATTCTCATATACAGTCAAGACTGGGATAAGGTTAAAATCCTGGAAAATAAAACCCAAGTTTTTGCCCCGGAAAGCGGCTGATTCTTTTCGAGAAAGGTGAGAAATATCGAATCCAGCAACTGTCAATTCTCCTGAGGTAGGACGATCCAAGCCGCCTATGAGATTTAGTAGTGTAGTCTTGCCGCTGCCGGAAGGGCCAACAAATGAGATGAAAGAAGCCGGCTCAACATCAAAACTGATCGACTTCAAGGCTGCCACTTTTACCTCTCCCAGGATATATACCTTGGATAAATCTTTAGCTGAAATCAAACTCATTTTTCTCCTCCTCGGCGGTATACTCAACTTAAGAAACACCTAAGAAGATCCTTTTTTATCATATTGGAATATTAGGAGAATTATATTCAATTGTCAATTAATAATAAACATTCCTAAATCCAGTTCGTTTCTAAGGAAGTAAGTAAAGGTTTTGTTGAAAAAGTGAAAGATTTGTATTATTATATTAAATAATTGAAAATTAAAATCATTTTATATAAGGAGATTTCATTATGAAAAAAATCTTGAAAAGTAAAAAATTAATTATTATGTCTGCATTTTTAGTAATTTTTTTATTAGGATTGTTTGTTGTTTTCATTAGCGCAGAAGAAGAAAAAAAATCCTGTTTTCACAATAGTTTGCATCATACCGGTGAAGGCATGCGGTACTGGTATGAAGAAAATGGCGGATTTATGGATATTACTGGAATTCCCTATGAGAAACTGGATTGTCAGAACTGTCATGTGAAATCATGTGAGCGCTGTCATGCCAAAAAAGAGGGTGAGAAATGTAGCTACAGCCTGAAAAAAGCCAAAGATTCGAATACCTGCCTGACCTGTCACTCCAGAGAGAAGGTTACTTTTAAGCTTGGCAAGGAAAAAAATACTCTTGATGTCCATATAGCAAATGGAATGGGATGTGTGGATTGTCATAAGGGTGAAGATGTTCATGGTGATGGCACCTCTTATAAAACCATGCGAGATAAAGGAGCTGTAAAAGTAGCCTGTACCGATTGCCATGAAATGGAAGAGGATATAAAAGCTCACAAGGTGCATAATGAAAAACTGGATTGTGCGGCCTGCCACATAGCCAATACCGTCTCCTGTTTGAATTGTCATTTTGAACGGTTTTTAGAGCAGGGTACCCGAAAAGGTAATTTTTTCCCTCCCTGTCAGGATTGGACACTTCTGGTAAACTATAAAGGGAAGGTGACATCGGGAAATGTACAAACCCTGGTTTATAAAGGAAAAAAATTCATTGCCTATGCTCCCTATTTTACTCATGCGGTTCAGGCCAAGGCAAGGCAATGTGAAGACTGTCATGGTAACAAAGCAGTAAAGCGTATTAAAAGAGGTAAATCCGTTCCCATGGCTACCTTCAAAGATGGCAGGATGATTTCCTGGAAAGGTGTGGTGCCCCTAATTCCCGATAAGCTTAAATGGGATTTTGCAGATAAACAGGGTGATAAATGGGTGCGTCTTAAAAATAAAGAAAAACCGGTGGTGCAGTTTGCTTGTTATGCCAAACCCTTAACCAAGGAACAGCTAAAAAAATTAGCCAAAACCTATAAAAAATAGACTATCTTTTTATTATTCTGTGGCCAATTCTTCTGTCACTTTTGTCCAGACACCTTCGAGACCATATATATGGGTATAAACATGGTCCCAGCCTCCCAGGTAATGGATTTTAAATAGAATCTCGGGAGTGGGAAACTTCTGCTTATATTCCAGGCTGATCAATTCATTGACCGACCTGAATCCATAGTCGGCAAACGCCCGCTGGGCCGGGTTGCTGAATAGATATTCGATGAAGGCTTCAGCAATATCACGGTTCTGATGTTTTTCAACATTTTTATCGAGCAGTGCCACCGGATTTTCGATTAAAATAGTGGAGCGGGGGATGATGAATGGAAACTCTTTTCCCTGTTTTTGACGCAGTAATGCTTCGTTCTCATATGTCACCAGAGCATCTCCGATTCCATTTTCAAAAGTGCTTACAGAAGCCCGTCCTGACTTGTCCATCACTTTCACCCTTTTTTGGATGTCTTTCAGGAATTTCTTGGCAAATGATGGATCTTTTTGTTTTTGATCTAATTCACTCAATTGCAGTCCGCTTCCATAAATCGCATTCACAACCCACATGGCTCCGCCGGAGGTTTTTGGGCTGGGGTAAATGACCTCGATATCCTGGCGCTTCAGGTCTTCCCATCCTTTTATTACCTTGGGATTCCGGGAACGGTAACAAATGACCACCACCGATCGGGTCACAAAGCCATTATATTTAGTGTTTTTCCAGTTATGGGTTATCAGCCCGGCTTTTTCCAGTCTATTAATATCCTTCTCCAGCGAAAGTGCGGCAATATCTGCCTCAAGGCCCGAGGTGATGGTTCTGGATTGTGCGCCTGAGGCCATATAAGATTCGTAAAACCGGATGTCTTCCCCGGTTTTATCTTTCCAGTATTTTTTAAAACCCGGAATGATTTCTTTTTGATACACTTCCTTGGGGACTGTGTATGCTCCCAGGGTAAGGGTCCTTAATTTATTCTCCTTGCTTGTGTCACAACCGAATAGTATAAAAAATAAGATAAATAATATTGGTAATTTTTTCATATTTTACTCCTTTTTAGAATGATTTCCTTTATTTTTATTCCGGTAATATCATTATACTACAATTATAATATTATTTTGTCAACTTTTTCCCGATAAAAAAGTTTACTCAAACTTAGTAGAAAGAGACATTAATTCACTAGATTTATTTCTATTTAATAGTCAGCATTTAAATTCTTCAAATTTTTCAAATCTTCTTCTAATTGGGTGGGTTCCATTTTTATAATCCAGCCTTCATTATAGGGATCAATTATCAGGGCTGGGTAATCCTTTTTTATCTTTTCATTGACATGAATCACTTTCCCGGTTATAGGAGACCATAATCTATGGCTCTTGTTTTGTGAATCATTAATGGTTAAACAAGTTTCTCCTTGCTTTATTATTGTTTCTGGTTCTGGGAGATGAATAGATGTAATATCAATGAGGTTTTTCAGAAAAACATGGTGTATTCCAATCGTCGCCTGTCCTTCTTTTTCAATTTTCACCCAGGAGTTATCAGGAATACAATAGTATTGCCCCGGAGGGAGTTGAAGCTTAACCAGTTTTTTTTCCGTTATCCCTTTTTCCGCAGCAATTTCCTCATAGATGAACCTTTTTTCTAATGCCCTGGATACAATACTTAACAATTCATGTGGTGTGAATGGTTTGGGTAAAAAATCAAAAGCACCCAACTTAACGGATTGTACTGCTTTTTTTATAGATGGATATCCGGTAATCATAATCAAGGTGATATCCGGATTTCTCTTTTTTACCTTCTCAATGAGTTCAATACCGTCTAAACCCGGCATCATTAAGTCAATAACCATAACAGCATATTTTTTTCTTATTTCTTTTATTAATGCCTCTTCTCCACTATATGCCATATCAACGATATGTCCTTCAGCTTCTAAAGCACTAGAAATACTTTTACATACCGGTATGTCATCATCTACCACCAAGATTTTTGCTTTATATTTCATCTCTATATCACTCCTTTGAATTTTTTTTGCTTGATTTTTCTATGGGAAGACATACTGTGATTGTCGTTCCTTTTCCAAGCTTACTTTTTACCTGAATAGAACCTCGATGCTGTTTGACAATCCCGTAGCTAATGGAAAGTCCCAATCCTGTACCTTCCTGGCCTCTGGTGGTAAAAAAAGGATCAAAAATTTTCCCAATATTTTCTTCTGAGATACCGGCCCCATTATCTGTAAAAATTATTTGGAGGAACTTTTTATCATCTGAAAGCCGGGAAATAATTGATAATTTACCATCTGTAGAAATAGCTTCCAGTGCATTTATGGTGATATTGGTGAACACCTGCTCAATTTTGTTAATATCGATCATAATTATAGGGAGATTTTTATTTAGTTTCTTTTCAACTTTTACTTTGTGCATCAAAACATGGCTTTTTAACAACAGCAGAGTTTTTTCAATAACATCATTAATGTGGGTAGGATTTTTTTCAGGAGGATTTTGCCTGGAAAACTCCAGAAGTCCTTTTACGATTGTGCTGCAACGAGAAGTTTCATCTATGATTAAATTTAGATTTTCTTTATAATGTTCTTTCTGTTTTAACTGATTCGAAATTAGGTGTGCATTAATCAATATTGATGTTAAGGGATTATTGATTTCATGGGCAATTCCTGCAGACAGTTTTCCCAAAGAGGACATTTTTTCTGCTTGGATCAATTGATCTTGAGCCTTTTTTAGTTCTATACTTTTTTCTCTCACTTTTTTTTCCAAACTTTTATTTAATATCAGATATTTTTTGTTAACCTTTTGCAGTTCGGAATTCATCTTGTTAAATGAATCGGTCAATTGCCCAATTTCATCATTCGCAATAATTTTTACTCTATGGGAAAAGTCTCCCTCTATTACTTTCTTGGTCGCAAATAGCAATTTTTTCAATGGGTTTGTTATCTTTTTTGTAGTAGAATATGCAATAATGGATAGTAGCATCACACTTATTAAGGCAATTCCTAAAAAGGTAATCACAACACGATTTTTAAGGTCTAGATAGGGAGCTTCCAGCATGCCAACATAAATCATTCCTATAATTTTCCCGTTTAGATTTCTAAGAGGTTCATAAGCTGTTATATACCATTCGTTTACAACAAAAGCCCTGCCAATCCAGGGGATACCTTTTTTTACAACCTGCTCATATACTTCCTGAGATACACGGGTTCCAATCGCCCTTTTACCATCAGACCTTTTCACATTTGTGGATATACGGATATCGTCTTGAAAGATGGTCACGGTTCCGACATCCTTTCCTTTATACCTTTCTCCCCTATAAACAATATCTTTAACTTTATCGACAATATCGAAGTTTTTATTAATCAGCTTCCCCCCGTATAATACACCGATTAATTCTCCTTTATACCCAAAAATAGGTGCTGCGGCTCCAATAATCATACCTGAAGTTTTTTCCAATAATGATTTTGACCTTGCTTTTGAGGTTGGGATTAATCTGATTCTGGCTCGTTGAGCGAGTTCATGGCTTTCTTTCTTTAAATTTTCTCCGGAGATTATCTGAGTGGATACAATATTGATTTTATTTTCTAAAACCCGGCTTATTATAACATTATCCAGGTTTTTTTCTCTATTAGATGAATGATGGGATCTTATTATGATACGGCCATTTTCATCCATTATATTCAGAATATCGAGTGATTCATTTTCTCTGATTTTTTCTAACTCTATTACTAATCGTTGGGTGCTGTTTTTTACAATTGAATCCTTTATGAAAAATCTTAAGGCTGTAAGCCTGACACTGTTTTTTACTTTAGTACATTCTGTTTGATATACTTCCCTGGCAGAATTAAGATCAAGTTTAACCTTATCCTGGGCTTGTTTGATTATAGTATTTCCGATTAATTTTATCCCTGTCATTACAGATAAAAAAACACCGATTAATATAATTGAAGAGAAACTGAAAATAAGTTTGGCCCTGAGAGAGAAATTGTTCATTTATCCCAACATAGGATTTATTTTAGAAAATGATCAATTTTCAGGTTTTCACTGATGAGTTGAGTTAGTATGTCAATTTTTTCCTGGCTCTTTTCTGTTAGCAAAGCTTCCATTTTGTCGGTTTGTTTGGCTATTTCAAAGGTATCACTTTCAACCAGTAATAGAGGGATGCCCCTGTCAGAGGCTCGAGAGATTATATTTGAAGGAGGAACGATATTGTTGGTTAAGATAATCCCGGCTGTATCACTGTCAATGGCCGCCAGAATCATGTCATGTCTGTCTCCGCTGGTGATTAATAATTTATGTTGTTTGTTAAACAGGGGATTCCTCAAGGCACGGTTGGTTGACATGGCACCCACAAAAATATTTTTTACAATTTTTTCCAGGCCATTTTCTCCGGCAATCACTTTGGCTGCGATTTTTTTTGCCAGGTAGTTGACTGAGAAATAGGTGAGACCTTGTTGATAGGGAAGGATTCCTAATACCTGAATTCCCATGGCAGTTATATTTTGAAGAAAGATATTTGAAAAATTGGTTATATCCTGAACTTTATTTAGAATCACACCGCCGAAATCAATGTCTTTCATGTCAACATATTTTTTTATATAGGTAATATTGTCCATGATGGTATCATCATCACCGCTGATAACAAAGATTATCTTTGCCTCCAGATGTTTGGCCATTGATATGGAGTCCAGGTGTATTGATGTTCCATAGGTGAGGTTTTTTCCACCTTCTATAAAAAGAATCTCCTTGTGTTTTCCTGAGATTTTGGCCATTTCCAGTAGCTTTTCTTTTATACTATCCCGGTTGTATACATACCTTAACTTTGAATGATTAAATCCCAGTGTGATGTCTTCAGATTCGATTTCTGTGTCCACCTGCCACAGGTTTCTGATGAGAAAACAATCATAATCCCAATTTTTTTTCTTACGGTAGACCAGTCTGTCACCGAATGGTTTTATGAATCCGTAGTTTCCACTGACAGCTGAAGCCAGTCCGACAATGATACTTGTTTTTCCTGCACCTTCCCGGGTTGATGCGATCAATATTTTTTTCATCTAAGTTGCCTCCTGTGGATTTTTTATAAGGATCCTTACATCCAAAGCTCTCAGGCCTTTATTTTGTTCATAAACCACGACCGGGTTGATTTCAATATCTGTTATTTTATTGCATTTCTTTATGATTGAGCCGACTCTCATGATTGTGTCAATAACACCATCAATATCCTTCTTTTTCTCTCCTCTTACTCCCAGCAGAAGAGGAAATGATCGGATTTCTTTCAGCATCTTCATGGCTTCGTGTGAATTTATCGGGAGTCCTCTGAATACAACATCTTTAATCACTTCAACGTATATCCCTCCCATCCCACACATGACAATCGGGCCAAAGGCTCTGTCCATCCGTGCTCCAACAATTAATTCAACTCCCTTCTCAACCATTTCTGAGACCTCGATTCCATCGATTGTCGCCTGTGGATTATAGTCCATGGAATTTTGAATGATGGCCTCATAGGCATCAAGTACTTCATTCTGGTTGATCAGATCCAGTGCCACGCCACCCGCATCACTTTTATGTAAAATATCCCGGGATACGACTTTCATGACTACGGGGTATCCAATTTCATTGGCATATTGGATAGCCTGATTGATGTTTTTTGCAATTTTACTCTTAGGCATGGTGATGCCTGCTGCACTCATGATATCTGCACTTTCGTTGGATAACAGGAAAGGCCGCTGGTCTTTTAAAGCCAAATCAATGATGCTGTTGATTCGCTCAATATCTATTTCTGCTTCTTCAACCAGATCGGATTTTTCTTTCAGATAACGCTGATATTGAAAGGAAACGCCCAGCGATGATACCGCATCATTCACTTCATTATAAACCGGAACATTCTCCTTTTTTAGAATTATCATCGCCTTTTCAACATCTTCGCCCCCCACGATGGCATAACTGATAGGCTTTCCTGCCTTTTTATGGTTTTCGAAGGTGTCTTTGATCATGGGAACCAGGTTTTCTGAATCAAATGTCGAGGTTTCGCAATACAGAGCTATGGTGGCGTCGATGTGTTTGCAGTTTACCGGAGCGTTAAGGGCCATTTTATAGTGATCTGAGTTGGCACCTCCGGTGATATCGATAGGGTTTTTTGTTGACCCGAAAGCTGGAACCGAATCTTCAAAGGCCTGTTTTAAAACGGTTTGATCGTCATATAGATCAATATCAAATTCTTCAGCTGTATCGGTTGCCAGAACACCAACGCCTCCTCCATTTGTGACAATGACAGTATTTCTTCCCTTGGGAGTGGGGCAGAATGCGAAAAACTCACACCAGTTAAAGGCTTCATTGAGACATTTCGCTCTTATCACACCGCATTGTTTCATGATGGCATCGAAAATCTCATCGGAACCGGCCAGAGAACCTGTGTGAGATGCTGCAGCCATTGCTCCCCGTTTGGATCTTCCGGATTTAATCACGATGACTGGTTTCTTTTCTGTTGCCCATTTTAGGGTATCGATTAATTTTGAGCCATTCTTAACCCCTTCAATATACATTAATATGACTCGGGTTTCTTTTTGAGGGACCAGGTATCTAAGCAAATCATTTTCATCGATATCACATTTGTTCCCGGTTGAGACAATGGCGGATAGGCCAATATTATCGACTGCAGTTTTGCCGATCATGGCAACACCTAATGCTCCGCTTTGGGTAAGGATTGCCACATGACCGGATTTGATTTTCGAGGCTGAAAATGTGGCGTTCATTGAAGCTGCGGCTGAATAAAGGCCAAAAATATTAGGTCCCAGGATCCTCATCCCATTGGATTTGGCTATGGCAACAATTTTTTTTTCTTCCTCAATATTTCCGATTTCCGAAAATCCGGAGGTGATAATTTGAATATGTTTTGCCTTTTTTTTTGCACAATTCTCAACGGTATCCAGTACAAATTTAGCCGGGACTGCAACGGTAACCAGGTCAATGGTCTCGTTGATATCTGCAATATTCTGGTAAACCGAATACCCCATGATGGTTCCGCCTTTTGGATTAACAGGGTAAATATTTCCCCGGTATCCACCAGAAACAATGTTATTTAAAATGGTGTACCCGATTTTACCTTTGACATTTGATGCCCCGACTATGGCAATGTTTTTCGGCTCAAACAGAGATTTGATCGGATCTTCATGACTATTTTTCATTGATTTTTTCTCCGAAATTCATTACCAGCGAATACGAGCTGCTCTCTATGACCTTATACATATCAAATCCCATTTTTTCAAATACCCGTAACATGGGTTCGTTTTCTATGAGAACTTCAGCCGTGAAGCCCAGAAGCCCTTCGTTTTTTGCCAGCTGGGTGAGATAGGTCAGCAGTACGGTCCCCACTCCGCGGTGCTGGAAGTCTTCGCGCACGGTAAAAGCCACCTCGGCGGTATGAGTGTTTTCATCTTTGATAAACTGGCCCATGCCGATGGCGATTTCTTTCTGGTTTTGTTCAATGGTGGCCAGGATGATTATTTCCGTTGAATAGTCGATGAC
Source organism: Candidatus Aminicenantota bacterium (assembly GCA_030639705.1). Classification (GTDB taxonomy): domain Bacteria; phylum Acidobacteriota; class Aminicenantia; order UBA2199; family UBA2199; genus CAZOWT01. Next base: position 155 of record DAOWKX010000210.1, on the reverse strand, counting down.
CACAAATTCCTGCCTCATTTTATGGGGAACATCTTTCCTCATGGACATGAATCGCCTTTCCAGGCTCTGATCTGATAGTGAGTAAAAAAGATCTTTTATCAGGGGTTCATCATTGATTCTCACCGGCCTCAGCAATATGGGCAGGCCTGACCGGG
>DAOWKX010000073.1 GCA_030639705.1 Candidatus Aminicenantota bacterium | reverse complement strand
CTATATAAACAAAAGAATTAATCTTTTTTGATGGCCTTACATGACATACCTTTTTTATTGGTTTATTCCATATTTATACTAATACCCTATTTTTACTATTAATATTCGAACAATTGCTTCCTAAACTATTTTGAACAATTATTAATATTATAAAATGCCAGGTGATGTTGTGAGGGAACGTAAATGGAGGGCATGGGCCCCATCTAATATGATATCTGCGGTAAATAAATGGTGAGCTGTTGACGACAAAAGCCGTGACAACAGGTCGTCATTGCGAATCATTTATAGCAGATGAATATGATGATGGTCATGACCGTAATGGTGACTGAGCGACACCACCTGGCATTTAAGGTTAAGAAAATGGGGGACTGCTGTTTTTCAAAACATTGACAAAAATTTATCGAAATGATATTTGTTGTTTTGAATATGAAGGAGATGTTGTTCGAAGTGTTGGCTTGTTTTGATCCCGGAATATCAGATATGAAGATTGAGGGAGCCATTCAAACCGTTATGATAGATTAAGGAGAATAATATGGAAGAAAAAATCAAGGCTAAAATTATGGATGAGAAGAAAATGAAACGAACCTTTTCCAGAATGGCCATGGAGATTCTTGAACGCAATCGAGAAGTATCCAATCTGGTATTAATCGGGATACAAAAAAAAGGTGTCTATGTGGCTAAGCGGATAAAAAAGTTGATAAATGAAATAGAAACCGTTGACCTTCCCATGGGAATTTTGGATATCACACTGTTTAGAGATGATCTACATAAAAAGGAAAGGCACCCCCCTGTCCAGATAACTGAAATCAATTTTTCTATCGAGGATAAAGACATCATTTTGATAGATGATGTGATCTTTTCCGGACGAACCATTCGGGCGGCAATGGATTCTCTATTTGAGTTAGGAAGACCCGCCAGTATCCAGCTTGCTGTTTTTATTGATAGAGGTCATCGGGAGTTGCCCATTTGCCCGGATTTCAAAGGAAAATATCTTCCCACTTCTCGAAGAGAGAGAGTAAATGTGAAATTAAAAGAAGTAGAAAAAGAAGATCTTGTGCTTATTATGGAACCGGCGGGTTTTTAGATGAAAAGAAGCACTTTCTTACAAGATCATTTGTTAGGGATTGAACATTTAAGTGTTAATGATATTGAATTAATTTTAGAGACCGCTGAGTCTTTTGTTGAGATTTCCACCAGAGATATTAAAAAAGTTCCGGCTTTAAAGGGAAAAACCGTAGTTAATCTATTTTTCGAAGATTCAACCAGAACCCGTAGCTCATTTGAAATTGCAGCCAAGAGATTGAGTGCCGATTTAATCAATTTTAATGCCCCATCTTCCAGTTTAACCAAAGGTGAATCATTAAAAGATACTGTACTGACCCTGGAAGCCATGAATCCCCATATTATTGTATTACGGCATCCATCATCCGGTGCAGCCAAATACTTAACCACTTTTGCCCGCTCATCGATTGTCAATGCCGGTGATGGATTTCATGAACATCCAACTCAGGCATTACTCGATGCACTGACCATAAAACAGAAATTCAAAACCCTGAGGGGACTAAAAATTTCGATCGTTGGCGATATTTTACACTCCAGGGTTGCCCGATCCAATATTCTACTTCACCAGAAGTTGGGAAATAAGATTTCGTTGATCGGTCCTCCCTCCCTGGTTCCGGTTGAATTTGAAGAGATGGGAACCAAGATATATTATGATATCAGAGAAGGAATAAAAGGATCGGATATTGTAATGATGCTTCGGGTTCAGAAGGAAAGAGGTGCTCGCAACTATTTTCCTTCTATCAGGGAATATAGAAAATTCTTTGAGATAAACAGAGACATTTTCAGTTATGCAAAAAACTCTGCTATTTTAATGCATCCGGGTCCTTTAAACAGAGATGTGGAAATCGAAACCTCTCTGGCAGATTCTGATAAATCAGTAATCCTACAGCAAGTGACCAACGGAATTGCGGTGAGGATGGCAGTTCTTTATTTATTAAAAGGAGAGATCGATGAGGATGTTGATTAAGAACGGTTTTGTTATTGACCCTTTTTCTGAAATAAATGGAAAGGTAGATATATTAATTGAAAAGGGAAAAATAAAGAGAATATCAAACGGAATAAAAAAGGACAAAGACACAGATGTTATTAATGCAGAAGGTCTTGTTGTTTCTCCGGGTTTTATTGATATGCATGTCCACCTCAGAGAACCGGGATATGAAAATAAGGAAACCATAGATAGCGGATCGCTGGCTGCTGCTCATGGTGGATTCACCTCCATCGCTTGTATGCCAAATACATCCCCAGTCAATGATAATCGATCGGTAACTGAATATATCATTGCCCGATCAAGAGAGGTTGGTTTGGTGAATATTTACCCGATAGCGGCCATATCGAAGAATCTTGAGGGAGTGGATCTCACAGAAATGGCGGATATTGTCGAAGGAGGGGCTGTGGGGTTCAGCGATGATGGCATGTGTGTGATGAGTGCGGATCTGATCAGGAAAGCACTGGAATATTCCAAAATGTGCCGGGTTCCCATAATCGAACACCCCGAAGACCACTCCATATCCGGAGATGGTCAGGTTAACGAAAGTTTTATTTCGTATAAATACGGGTTGAAAGCCATTTTAAATGCCAGCGAGGAAGTGATTGTGGCCCGGGATATTATACTTCAGGAAAGAATCAAATCTCAGCTTCATCTCACCCATATATCCACTGCCGGATCCGTGGATCTTATTCGTAATGCAAAGAAAAAGAAAACAAAAGTGACAGCCGATGCAACGCCTCATCATCTTCTTTTAAATGAAGAATTAATAACCAGCTTTAATACCGTATATAAAGTAAAACCTCCTCTGAGAACAGAAAAGGATAGAAAAGCATTAATCAAAGGATTGCAGGATGGAACCATTGATTGTATCGCCTCAGACCATGCACCTCATACCCGTGATGAAAAAGACAAAGAATTTGAATCTGCTCCTTTTGGAATTGTGGGCATGGAGAGCTCTTTTTCAGTTATTTATGATAAGCTGGTAAAATCCAAGATCATCGATTTAAAGCGTTTAATTGAATTATTCTCTTCAAATCCGGCAAAGATACTTCATTTAAAGGATAGGGGGATGTTGAAAATCGGATTCCCGGCTGATATTACAATTTTAAACTTAAATCACCCGTTTACAATTGATCCGGATCAATTTTACTCCAAAGCCAATAATTGTCCTTTCAAAGGCTGGAAAGGGCAGGGAGTCATTGAATATACCATTGTAGATGGAAATGTAGTCTATAGAAGGGAAAAATAAAGTTAAGTCAGTATATATTTCGGAATATCTCCTTTTTCAGAGTGTATTAGAAAAATTTTCCTGTAGGTTGTAAGGGTCCTTAACCTGTTGATCTTTCTTGAATTTTAATTTTTTTATGCCTCTATGGTTCAGATATTTCAAAAGATTCAGGTTGATCTTTTCAGGAACCTGAATTCCACCCTGTGCCAACATCTGACGCAGTAATGATTCGGTTTTTCCGGCAAAGGCAATGGCATCTCCGAGGATTCGTCCCGCTTCTGAAGGATTATGAAAACCAGTGGAATTTTCAGAGCTGATAAAGACCAGGCGTAGAAATGCATTTTTATAAAAATATTTGGACTTCTCATATAGAGCCTGACTTAAATTCAATCCCTTTTTTTGTTCATTATGTACAATTTCGAAGAGAATAGCATCAGTGGCAGTGGCATATCCTGCTCTGATAATCAATGATGCAATTCTATCCTGAATGGCAAATACCTGTTTTTCCAGCCAATCGGCTGATTCGGTATGACACTGTATACAGGCTTTAAAATTTGCTTTTATGGGACTGGTAACATTATGGTCAGATATCTTATAGGATCCGACTCGAGTATATGGCATATGGCAGTCTGCACATGCTACCCGGGCATTCCAGTGAACACTGCTTTTGCTAAAGAGTTCAAATTCAGGATGACGTATATAGGGCATTCTGAAACCGGTAGTCTTCTGAGTCCATTCTTCTCGCTGGAAGTCACTCAGTAGGTCATTAATGATATTTTCAATAGAAATGTTTCCCCAGGAACTTCCCTCCCAGGGGGGGCGAACATCGCCAGCAACTTTTCCATTTTCATCACGGGGAACATAATAGGTCATGTGACATTGGGCACAGGCTATTACGCGCAACTCCTGGCGGGAAAGATTATTTTTGCCTATCATTTTTAATCCTTTTTCAATATGAAGTCTATTTGTTGTGAGGGTCATATCTGCCGGTTTGTGGCAATCAATACAGGCCGGACCCAGTTCACGATTTTTTTCCGGTAACATTTCAAGAGCATTATTAAATTTTGCAGTTAAATATGTCATCCCATGTTTTTCTGTGAATGATTTATGGTAAGGAGTTTTGCAGGCCAGGCAAACACCCCCGGGAGAGGTTCGAGATGGATCTATTTCGATCTGATCGATAATCGCGTAATAGTGTCCCCGGGGCTCGTTATATTCAATTCCAAAACCCCATCCGTTGTACAACAGTGCCGAGAATGGATATTCGCTCAAACGATCATATATCACCTCATCAGTATCCCATCCTTTCCTGAATTTACTTCTTCCTGTTGGTTTTGGCTCTTTTGTTTTCAACCATGATTCATAGTTATGGGGATACACTTTTCCCCATTCTTCAGGATCAAATTCATTGTCCGCGATGCTGCACACACGGACCGGTTCTGGTTTTTCCGGTGCGCAATTAAACATCATATATATAAAAAAGCCTAAAATAAAAAACCGGATAAAAATTTTGATCTTCATCATTAATTCTCCTTATAGGTTATTTATTCCATCTGCCGGGAAGGTATGATTTACTCTTCGGTGGCAAGACCAGCAGTCTCTCGATTTAACATTCATTCTGGAAACCATTCCTTTATGACATCTGATACAATTGCTTTTTATGGTTTTTTTTCCATGCTCGGATATGGTTATTTGGTCCGAATATATGTGTCCATAAAAAAAGATGACATCTTTTGTACCATCTAAGACCTTCCAGATCAAATGGCTGAAAATGTTATTGTTTGGGAGGTGACAATCCACACAGATGATATTCCTGTGGAGACCGGTTTTAAACCAGTCTTCGTATTCTGTTTCCATAACATGACAGCTACCGCAGAAGCTGGGAGTGGAAGTCTCTCTCACTATAAGCGGACTCATTGAAAAGAAAATGAGTAACAACAGGATTCCTGAAAAAAGAAAGATTCTTTTCTTTTTTATTTTTTTCACATCTTATTTTTAAATAAAACCAATGTTGTTATATTTTTATTATAATATAATTTTAAAAATTTGTCATTCAGGTCAATAAATTATGTTGAGTAAAACCTTGGGTTTTAAAATATGAGATTTTAATAAACCGGGTTTCTTTTTTGTTTTTAACTTTGAAAGCATCTGCGATTGGTGAGCCTGCTACCCATATGGGATCACCGGTGGCATTCAGTAAAAGTGGGCAATAGTTTCTCAACCGGGCGGGAACTCCGGATGATCTGATCATTTCAAAAACCTGCTGATTAACAGATGAATTGATTTTTATATACTTATCATCTTTTCGGGCATTCCTGATCAGCAATGGAAACTGGATTGAGTGTAGAGGTACGATAATTTCAAAATTGTGTTTTGGGATTTTAAAAATCGAGGTTTTTTTTATATATATTGTTCGGTTTATTTCTTTAATGGTTAAAGTCCCCTCGGATTGGATGGAATAGAGATATTCTGAGATATGGAATTCTTGAGGGAAAAGGAAATTCTGCTCCCGGGTAAGTGCCAATCCCGGCAGGGTCCCGGAATTCAATTTATTGTTTTTTAAAATAGCATCAACATGTTCAAAATTGATGTTCAGCAGATTTCCTTTTAACTGGCTTATATATTCTCTTAAAATATATCGCTGGAGGGCAATGTGACAGGCTTTTACTTTTCTTAAGGGTAATATATTTTTCAAAACAAGATTTTTTTTCAGAAATTCTCGGCTCTGATTGATCAGATAATCATGTTGCTCCTGAACGATTAAAACTGTTTTGAATATACGTTCTTCGACATCGGGTTCTATTTTTTGTATTGCCGGTATGAGATTATTACGGATATTGTTTCTGATATAGGTGTTATCACGGTTGGAATAATCCTGATAAAAAGAGAGTTTATTGCGATTCAGGAAGGCATGAATGTCATGATGGGAAAAGATGAGGAGAGGTCGGATAATTTTTTGGCCTTTTTGGCTGTATATGGTACTCAAGCCTCTACTTCCGCTGCCTCTGAATAGATTTATAAAAAATGTTTCGGCCAGGTCTGATTTCGTGTGTCCGGTGGCAATTTTTGAATTTTTAAATTGGTTGGCCACTTTTCGTATAAATCTATATCGTAATATGGATGCTGCGTTTTCCAAATTTAATTTGTTTTTTTCTTTGAAACGGATAACATTTTCACTCTTGGAAATTAATTTTATTTTTAGTGAAGAGCAGAAATTTTCAACAAACTGTTGCTCTGCTAAATAATCTTCTCTAATTCTGTGGTTAAGATAAGCAGCAATAATTTCAAAAGGGATGTCAGTTTTCAGTTGACTTAATAAGTGAAGTAGCGTTACCGAATCTTTTCCACCTGAAAAAGCTGTGATAACAGTCTGTCCTTTTTCGATAAGATTGAATTCTTTAATATGTTTAAAGAATATTGGATAAATATATTTCATTACCAGATTTATGGTTACTTATTTTTATAATGAATCAGCACTCCCTCTAAATATTCCTTTTATTGGTCAAAGAGAAATCTCAAGTAGCGGCGGAGGGACTTGAACCCCCGACATAACGGATATGAGCCGTCTGCTCTACCAACTGAGCTACGCCGCCATAAGGTAGTATTATACTCCAAAATAGGGGGTTAATCAATAAATATTAGTAAATGGTGAATTTGTCGTTTGAATGGAGAATCACCCGAATTAGTATGGTCCGGACAAACCTGTGACTTCTCTATCTTAGAACTTTTTTGATTAATTCTCCATATTTATAATCATCTGGCCGTGCCAAAAGGTTGGCCGCATTTTCTCTGGTTATTCTGGTAAAAAAATTCTTTGCCTCCCCGATATGGAGCTTGAATACTTTATCCTGCTCAAACAGGCTGGCCAGGATACTATCTAGAGTTAAAAACGGCTGCAACATTTTTTTTTTTGCATTATAGTGAAATAACAACCTGTCAAAGTTGAGGATTTCATTGTAACAGAACAAACTGAAATAGATAAGATATGCAGCCAGTTCTTTTTTATTAAAATATTTTTCCACCATTTGGCCATCTGTTTTTGATATAAGATACAGCATGGTTTTTATTTTTTCGGTGTTACTTCCAAGAGTAATAAAATAATCGCCTCGGTTGTCTTTTATTTTTTCATAGATTTTTTTTTCCATTATATAGACGCCGAACAGGATTTCATTTAATTTTACTTTTACCAGTTGAGGACTGGTGGACCTCAGCCCCCAGTTTTTTGCCGTTTTAAAAAATGAAAAAATATATTTTCTTGAATTTTCAAAACGGTACAAATTATAGACATCACCGTCACAATAAAATTGAAAATCGAGAATTGAATTGGATTTGTGTTTAAGTTTTACACTGTGAATTTTTTGTTTACTTTTAATGAGCTTAACAGAAACCCACTTTTTGGTATTGAAACTTTCATTCAGATTTACGATATCATCAGCTGACAGTTTGAAATCAAGGCTATTTTGTACCTTACTTTCGATGGAGATGGGATTTTTTTCATATTGCTCGGCAATGTAGAGAAAAACTGTGGCCACAACAATGAATACTGCAAAAGTGATATAGTTTAGTTTTTTATTCTTCTGTTCGAGAGGTTCAATTGTAAGCATCTAATGAATTATCCTGCAACTTCTCCTTTATAGGAAATTATATTCACTGATGATACTTCATCCATTTCAGATATGTTTTTTAACAGTATATCGTCTTGACCGTGTTTAAACCGGATTTCAAAGACGATTTCTGAACCCAACTTGTCCATATTCTTCATTCGAAGGTTGCTTTTCTGGACACTCTTTTTCATGATTTCCCCCAGATTATTCTCATCAATATCAGATCCTTTTATAACCAGTAGATAGGGGAAAACTTCAGTGGTACCTTTCTGAAAGACAAATAATATGATGGCAATGATAATCGAACCAATGAGGGCAATTAAATATGATCCAGTTCCTGCCGATAAACCCGCTCCTATACCCCAGAATAAAAAGCCTATATCTCGGGGATCTTTTATGGCTGAGCGAAAACGAACAATGGATAATGCACCGACCATTCCGAGTGATAGAGCGAGGTTGGTCCCGATTACCATCATCACCATGGCGGTTACCATTGAGGTTAGCACTAAGGTTACATTAAAATTTTTGGAGTACATCACTCCGGTATAGGTTTTTTTATAAACCCAGTAGATGAAAGATGCTATCAGAAAGGTAACAAACATGTTAATGATGACCAATCCAGCCGTTAATATTGCGTTTGATTTTTGAATATAATCAAATAAATCTACCTTGGGCATTTTTTTCTCCTTTTAGTATTGAATTCTTGATATACAATATTTGCTTATAGCCTGTCGACTTCCCTGACAGTTGGATATTATTTTTTTAATATATTGGGGTAAAAACTGATGAAATTTAACTTCCAGGACAATTATTTCATGATCAAATATGGGGATCAAATGGGCATTTTTGTTAAATATATTAAAATCTATGGTACTGGCCCGAATATTTTTATCAAAGGTTATTCTGATATTTTGGATTTCGCTGAGATAGGCTTCCCGCTCATAGTCAATTAATACGGTGGGGCGGTAGAAATCTCGGGTCAGATAATAGTAAACCCTGTTTAGGGTGGGATTGTTCTTTTTCAAAAGAAAATCCCGATCCCCCTTAATTAATTGATGAACTTCCTTTTTTTCCAAAAAAGCGGTTTCCTTCATCATGTATTCATTATAACGATTTTTGATTTCAATTTTTACCTGCTGCTGATCGAGATCATACAATCGCAGTCGGATTTTTTTCGCCGGTTAACGCCGATTATTTTGTCATAAAAATCATTGTTATCCAGGGTATCAAAGTAGAGACTCCTTATCCAGTACTGAAAATTTTCTTTGCAGTTTGGATCCATTCTCATGGTTTTACGAAATACTTCTGAAAATATGGTATATTCCTTTTTGCTGAGAAAATATTTGAGTTCATGCCGGTAGGTTTTTAATTGCCTACTGCCCGGTTGGGTAGATTTTTTTTCACTCATCTGTCGTATTTTGTAAGTTTTGCGGTTGATTGGATACGGGTAAATGGGCAACGGCTTTCCTGTTTCTAAAATATAAATAGTAACGGTCATTGAATTTGGTGAAGTAATAACTGAGATTTTCATTTTTCTCGGCATTTGTTCTGATTACCTGGATCTTTAAAAATTCGATTTTCTGATTTTTACTGGATATTGGTTTTGAGACTTCATATTTTTGATATTGGATTTCCAGATTTCTTTTCCTTCTTAAATATCTTTTAATTTCATAGACATATTTTTCTTTTTCCTTTAATTCAATACGCTGGGACGGAAGTAAAATGAGGCTAATAAAATCGTAAAATCGGTTTTCACTCATCTTGTTGGCATAGAGTAAAAAATGATTACATTCAATGGCATTTACCAGTGAACGTATCTGGGTATTGTTTTTTTCCGAAGTCAGGTAGTCGTTTAATGCATTTTCAGCAAAATTTTTTATTTGTTGAATTGTTTTTGATTCGAAGGAAAATTCAAAGTCTTTTGTAAATTGAACCTCTTTTTTTATAATCACATCAAATATTATCCAGATCAAAAAAACCATAATTATCAAAACAATAATGATGCGATACTCGAATTTCATTCCACTTTTTCCTTTGCCAATTCTTTAAGGTATTGATCCAGCCATTTAATTCTTTTTCCTATCCAGGTTTTCAGGAAATCGATCTCCTGGTCAAAATCCAGACTGTCCGGATAAACAGTATCATGGGCCGGCCACTTCTGAAAATTTCGCTGCCAGCAGTCCTTTAATCTTTCTTTGTTGGCTTTGATCATTTTAAATATATTATCCGTTGAAATAATACCAGTATTGGTTAATTCTTCCCACCTCTTAATAAAAGAATTTTTAAAGATATCCAGTTTCATACATCTTTCAAATAATGGACTGCTGAGCCATTCATTATAAGGCCGTTTTTCCATTTTGTAATTTCTTCCCAATACACCATCTTTATCCCAGGGGATAAAAATCCATTTTGTCTTTTTACCTTTGGATCTGGCCATATAGCGGTTCTGAAAAATCCCATCGGTGTCATCGGTTAACTGGATGAGTATCCACAGGTTTATATAACTGTTCATATCCAGGATATTAAATACCTCTGGCTGAAACAGTTCATCTGGAGCAAGGGCTAAGAATTTTGATAAATCTTCGATGGCCTCCCAGTGTTCTCCATATTGATCCGGATCTGGATGACGCTGGGCAAAACCGCTGTGCCATCCCCGGATGGGGTCATCCGCCTTTGATACAGGCTGTTTTTCCCCGGGAAAATAACTATAAATATTATCTTTGACAGGTTCAAAATTATTAGAAGTAAAGTTGGCATTCCGGTTTTTTGCTCGATACAGAAAGGCGTTGTATTTTTCATTTTTATCAAAGTCTTCCAGACCAATAAAATTTTTATTGATATGTTCGGTAAGAAGATAAATTCCATTGTATTCATGATTGAGAATAACTTCGACAAATGTACTTCTGGGGGCTATTCTGGGCTGATCAGAGCCAGATTGGAATTGCCTTAGAAGATCAAATGTTATCTTACTTCTCATTAGCGATTTTTCCACAAAAGAACTCTCAAGCACCCATTTTTTTGCTCTGGCCATATCCTCGAGTCTTATTGTCCGGTCCAGAATAAATCCGTATTTCCATTTTGGCCATTTCTGGCCACGTCCTTCTATTCTGCCGAAGAATTTTTGGAAGGAAACAGGGGAATTGTTTTTGGGATTCGACGGTAAATAGCCAATGGTACAGGGAATTTTGGGTTCATTCTTGATCTCATTTATTTGGCCACTCTTATTGCGTGTATTTATGGTTATGAGTGCCAGATTGTTGTTGGTTATATAAAGGTCATATTCTTTGGATAGATATTTGTTTTTTAAACTTATCTTTCCAAAAAAAATAAATGCACCAAAATCATAGGTTGAATGGTTCTGAATTTTTTCTTCTGTTTTTTCTTTGTTTACCTGAATTCCTTGCAGGAAAGGTGTTATATAAATATGGGTATTTTTTGGTTTACATTCAAAGCTGATTTTCTGGTTTGGCAATGAATTGAAAGGAAGTCGAACAAAAATTGTTTTCTCTCGCTCATTGATATTTGTCGGGTGATCACCAATCTGCAGGCTCTGGATCTGGTTATTTTGGAAAGGGAATTGATGTTTCAAGTGATTAAATACTGGGGAGAGGCGAAAATGTTTCTGATCTTCTATGGATTTTAATATTTTATTTTTTAAACTGAGCGATTTTGGGGGTAAAAAAACAAAACTGTGCCGGTCATGGGTGAGATTGGTGTTATTATTTTTAAAGGTATTGTCAAGTATATATAATCGCCCTCCTTCAAAAGCAGGATTTTTTTGGTATGATGATATCCCTATACGGTTATTAAAAAAGGAGTTTGAAAAGATAAGTGCGCTGGAAGAGTCTTTAACAGCCAAACCCATCACATTAAATCTAAAATCATTCTTAAAAAAAATACAGTGTGAATTCTGGCTGATGATTATTCCCTTATCCTGAAATTTTTCAAATTGATTGTTCTTTACCAGTAAATCTGAATGAACAATCTTCAGGCCATCGATCCCGGATTCTTCTCCATTATAAAAAAATATATTTTCCTCAATAGTCCCCTGACAATTTTCAAGGTAAAGGTGATCAGAAAAAATTGCTTGAAACTGGTTGTTTTTCAAGAATATTGAACAACCATTCGCTTTAATTCCTGAGGAAGAGTGAATGTGGTGTATCTTAGAATTAAATATTTTTACATCCATATCCTGGAAATAAATACCTCCGGTAAAAGAAGAACCTGAAATGGAAGCTGTACTGGAACCTGAATAGTCTAAAAAATAAATCTCACTCTGGCTATGGTTGTGGCCAATAAAAGCAAATACACCAAAGGGATCATTGTTTTCGAATGCCTCGATGACCACCGGCTCCTCTCTGGACCCGTTGATAAAGACCGGGCTGTAGCAGATGAGAGAAACCTGAGGTAAAACCTTTATCCTGGCTCCGGCTGAAATTTTGAGAACAGTTCCGTAGGGAATGATGAGGGATCTTTTAAGAATATGAATCCCCGGAGATAAAACAATTTCATTTTTTTTTAATTCCAGGTTTAAATCCGGATTATTTTTTACAATAAAATCCGGGGTAAGAAGCCGCTGATCAAGATAATGTTCAACCGATTTCAATGGGTGATTATAGGGGGGAGATTTTTTAGTGATTCTGTATTTGGGGAAAGAGTCAGTAAGAATTTTTTTGTATATATTTTTTGAGAAAAAATCAGAAACCAGATTGATCTTCAAACGGTAGATTATATGCCGCATTAGTCTTCTGAACTTTTTCCAACTTTTGTTATGGAATTGAATGATTTCCTTAGACTGGTTCGACAATCGGGTTATGATGGTATCGGTTCTTTGTTGAAATACCGGATCATTTTTTATAAGCTGGGTTAGTTTTTTCAGTTCTTGATTTTTACTCTTACACCTCATATTCAGGATATTGGCTTCATCCAGGATTGGATACAGTTTACCCCGGCTTTTGCTGTAGATATACCTCAAATTTTCAGCGATAACAAAACTCATTCTGGCCTTTAGTAATCTTCTTAAGGCTTCAAACCGGGTTAGATAATGTAAATCAAAATACTTTATTAACAGATTTTTATCACCAATCTCCAGAAGTTTCAAGAATTGTTCCAAATGGATTCTGGTCTCTTCATCTAACTGCTCATCATATAGATATGTAAGGGAATATTTATCTTTTTCACTTTTATTAAACCTGAATATGATGGAATCATCCAGATGGTGCTGATCAAGAAAGACCTTATCGAAAGCCTGTTTTAAGGTGTAAAGGCCATAATAAGAATAATCAAAAAGAATCTGGACAAATTGGGTCTTTGGAATATATAAATTTAGCCTTTTACCGAGATTATACACCAGCTCCTGTTCAAACAGATCAATTTCCTGCAATTGAAACAAATCGTACTGACTGACCTGATTAAAATAATTGTTAGCCGGGAATCGAATTGAGAGGGGTTGTTTTGTCTGAATCGGTTGAAACTTTTTGAAGTAGTTCTCAAAATGGGAGATTTCGACTCTGTATTTTTTATCATTAATATTAAGATCCACCTCTTGCCAGATTTTGATGTCATAAGATGAACCCTTCTCATTGCTATTCAGAAACTGCATGTCATTTATGGATAATTGAAAATTAAAAATTTTAACATCATCTGCCAATTTTATCTGTAATTTATTAAATGAGGGGTGAAAAAAATCACTGTGGTATAAAAGGGTAATGATATTCTTTTTCTGCAAAATCAGGATAATCGATAACAGTCCAATAATGCATGAAACCAAAAGAATTTTATTCGTGGATTTTTTCAATTCATGCACCCTTTAATTTTTTGTTAAATCCCGCTACTCTATTAAATAATACGAATAAAGAACAGTCTCGGGTGAAATTTTTCAGCAAAATATAGATAACATATAAAATTCAATTTGTCTAAATTTTTTTTTATGATAAAAAAATTAACTGGGATTTTATCATTTTTTTTATTTACTAATTTACCTTTTTTTTTTACAATATAGCCATGGGAAAAAAAATATTTTGGGACAAGATTATTTTGATTTTAATATTTTTTTGTTTGAATTCTTATACTTTCCCCGGTCAACCTACAGCAAAAAAATTATTGTTTGAGAATGATAAGATCTTAGAGGTTCAGATTGTGGGTAATATTGGGAAAATATCCAAAGACAGAGGAAAGAATAAGGCCTATCACCCGGCCAAAATTATTTATCTAAAAAATAACGGTGATCAAATAACTGTAGATGTTTTACTGAGAACCCGGGGCATTTTCAGGTTAAATCCGAGAATCTGCAATTTCCCCCCCCTGAGGTTGAAGTTTAAAAAACAAGATGTTAAAAATACCATTTTTAAAGGGATAAAAAAATTAAAGATGGTTACCCATTGCCAGAATAAGAAAAAATTGTACCAACAATATCTGTTTCGTGAGTATCTGGCATATAGATTGTTTAATCTGTTTACGGAAATGAGCTTCCGGGTCAGACTTGTCCATGTTACTTATATTGACAGTGGCCGGAAAAACAAAAAACTAAAAAAATGTGGGTTTTTTATTGAACCGGTGGAGATGATGGCTGCTCGAAACCAGTGCAAATATTTAAAGATTGATGATAGTACTTTATACACCCTGGATTCCAAACAGAGTTCATTTATATCGGTTTTTCAATTTATGATTGGAAATACAGACTGGTCATATATGGCAGATCACAATGTAAAACGGATTATACCAAAATCAGGGGGGGCAAGCCTGGGCGTACCCTATGATTTTGATTTTTCCGGGATTGTGGGTACCCTGTATGCAGTCCCCACTGAACGGGCAAAAAGTACTTCAACCAAAGACCGATTCTTCCAGGGTTTTTGCCAGCCCCAAGCCGTATTTGACCAAATATTTGTTCGTTTTGAAAATCATAAGAAAGAGATATATTCACTGTATGAAAACTTTCCTTTAATTGATAAGAAATATAAAAAAGCAACCCTTAAGTTTTTAGATAAATTTTATAAAATTATCAATACCCCTCGCTTGGTAAAGCGTTACATCTATAAAAATTGTGTTGAAAAGACCATTAAAAAATGATAATTGAACAATTTTTGCCTGCATTTCATTATGGAGATGCCATTGGAAATTCCACACTTCGGTTTCATGAATACCTTTTATCCAGGGGCATAGAGAGTAATATCATTGCCTTAACCATCGATGAAAATCTTAAAGGAAAAGCAGTCTCTTTTAAGGATTATAAGAATAATCCGGAATCCCTCAAGATTCTCCATTTTGCTATCCCATCAGAGCTGACCGATTATTTTTTAAATATCAGTGGAAAAAAGGCAATGGTATATCACAATATAACCCCGCCTCATTTTTTTATTGATTATTCTGATGAACTGGTGAAAATCACCCGGGAGGGAAGAAACCAGTTGAAACGATTGAGTAAATGTTTTGATGTGATCATTGCTGATTCTCAGTATAATGCGGATGAATTAAAGGAATACCAGTTTAATAACATTTTTGTTTTTCCAATTATGATCAACCTTGATGACTTTTCAAAACCCCATAGTAAAGCATTTTATGATTTATTTAAGGATGACCGGAAAAATATTATATTCGTGGGCAGGATTTCTCCCAATAAAAAAATCGAACATCTGATCAGGATGTTATTTTTTTATAAGAAATATATTTCTCCTTCCATTCGATTGGTCATTGCCGGAAAAACAGACACACTTCCAAAATATTTTTGTTCTTTAATGGATCTGGCATCGCGTTTCCTTTTAACTTCCGAAGATATAATATTCACCGGACATATTCCCCAGAAAGAACTCTTAGCCATTTATAAACTGGGCGATGTCTTTATTTCCCTGAGCGAACATGAAGGATTTTGTTTACCTCTTATAGAAAGTTGTTTTTTTGAGGTGCCTGTTATTGCCTATGATGCGGGTGCTGTTTCGGAAACACTGGCAGGTTCCGGGATCATCGTTAAAGAGTTTAAATATGACTATATCGCAGGATTGTCCGAGAGGGTTTTATATGATCCGGAGCTTAATTCGCGTTTAAAGGAATTAGAGAAAAAAAGAATCGAAAAATATATTATTGAATCCGATCCAGAAAAATTACTGTCGATATTAAAAAAAATATGATTAAAGTTGGGATTGTTGTTCAACGGTATGGAGCAGAAGTAGTGGGTGGAGCAGAAGTGCTCGCACGGAATGTCGCCGAACGGTTGAATTCCAATGGGTTTGATGTGACCGTATTTACCACTACCGCCTGTGATTACATTACCTGGAGCAATTATTTTCATCCCGGTGAATCCATATTGAAAGGGGTTATCATAAAGCGCTATAAGGTTGAAAAGCCAAGAGACATTAAAAAATTTAACGCTTATTCCGAGGAATTTTTTGCCTCTGATTCAGGTGACCGAGATGAGCAACAATGGATTTTAAAGCAAGGACCCGTAGCTCCGGATTTGATTGATGCCCTGCGAGATGAGCAGAAAGACCACGATGTCTTTCTTTTTTTTACCTATCTTTATTATACGACCGTGCATGGTTTAAAGGTTATCACCAGACCGACCATATTATTTCCCACTGCTCACGATGAGCCTCCGATTTATCTAAAATTGATGAGGGATGTATTTCATAAACCGGATGCCCTTTTCTTTTTAACGGCTGCGGAGCTGAATTTTGTGAGAAAACAATTCAATCCCGTGAATAAAATGGAACTGGTAAGAACTGGAATTGATATTGATTACAAAAAAACCGTTGCACCTTTCAGAGAAATATATATGATCTATACACCGTATATTTTATATGCAGGGCGGTTAGAAAAGGGTAAGGGACTTGAACTTGTATTCCAGGCATTTCAAGAACTGAAAAAAACCTGTTTGATTGATTTGATCTTAATTGGGAAGCAGCTCATGGATATCCCCCGAACCGAGGGGATAAGATATCTGGGGTACATATCTGAGAACGAGAAAATGTCAGCATTTGAAAATGCGGTGATTTCAGTCCAGCCTTCTTCTTTGGAAAGTCTGTCCATTACCACCCTGGAATCGTTTTCTCAAAAAACCCCGGTGTTAGTGAACCGCCAATCTGCTGTTCTGGAGGAGCATGTAAAATTATCAGGAGGCGGCCTGAGTTATGAATCTGTTGAGGAATTCATCGAACAATTTAAAAAAATATACTATCACCCACAGTTTAGAGAAAAATGCGGTCAAAAGGGGTATGAATATTTAATAAAGTATTACTCCTGGAATGGGGTGATGAAAAAGATAAAAAAAGGCATTTTATCCCTCCTCTCCTGATCGGTTGATTTAACCGGGTAAATATGGTATAAAAGTCTATTAAATGGGGCTGTGGCGCAGATGGGAGCGCGTCTGAATGGCATTCAGAAGGTCGAGGGTTCGATCCCCTTCAGCTCCATTTTTACTTCCCTCTTTCCCTATGTTCCAGATTTTTATTTTTTGTCCATCAAATGATTGACTTTACTTTTTAATAGTAGCATATATATTATGTTAAGGAGGGATCATGAATAAAAAAGCAGTCATTTTGGCAGGTTTTTTCCTGTTAATTGGGATGGTGTTTTTCCCCGGATGTCCGACCAACAACGGGGATGACAATGGACCACAGTCTTATACCCTGAGCGTGACCGTGAGCAGCGGGGTCAGTGGCAATCCAACCACCGGTTTCTACAGTTATGTGGAAAACAGTATGGTCAACTACAGCTATTCGCTGCAGCCCGGTTATAAAAACCTGACTGTAACCCTGGACGGAGTCCCCATGGCCGCGACCGGGGTGATCACTGTTACCGGTAACCATGTGTTGAGTGCTAAGGCTGACCAGATTGATATCCGAGCTACCTGGACGGGAAAATTTTACTACCTGGGAATAGATACATATTTCCAGGTTGACTTCAGCGGTAATACGGGTTCGGGAAACTGCGGCGGACATTTTGATTTTGTACCGATTGGCGGAGCCGGAACCTGGACCCTGGTCTGGCCTCAGATTGATTTTGTGCTGAAGTTTCCCGCACCCTATAATACCACCCTCACCTGCACCGGCACACTCACTGATGAAAACCATATGAACGGTACCTGGATATATACACCCCCGGGGGTAACCGGAGACTGGTCTTTGGAGAGACAATAGACTAAATTCAGATATCAAAGAAGAAATATATAAAATATTTCCATAACCAGACCTTTATTTTCCGGCTAACTTTTGATATAGTGGAAACCAGTAAACAAACTGTTTTTTTATCTGGTTTTTGGAATTCAAAGGTGATATAAATCATCTCTATAGTTTAAAAAAATGAGAAAAACTATTTTTCTGCTGATTTTCATATGCATGTGTCAGGTCGTACTGCTGTCTCGAACCGATTCGATCCATGATTTGAAAAAAGCAGTGGTACAGATCGGCCGACTGGGCTTCAAAACCGAATTACCGGTCCGCTATATCAATAGAAAGCAATTGGAACAGTACATCCTCCGGGTCTTTGATCAGGATTATCCCGATGAGGTGGCGGAAAAGGATGCCTTTTTCCTATATACCATGGGGTTTGTAGATAAAAAAATGAATATAAAAAAAATCCGGAAAAGGATTCTCATCAATAATGTAGGTGGATTGTACAATGAAAGGACCAAAGAATTAATTGCCTTAGAAGAGTACCGAGATATTAATACCATCAATTCTTTGATTATTATTCATGAATTGAGACATTCCATTCAAGATCAGTATTATAACCTATCCGAAATACTGGGAGATTATTCCGATTTTGATGACAGAAGACTGGCAGTATTATCTGCAGTCGAAGGAGATGCGACCTTTGTCATGGTGCAGTACAGTGGTTTTTCACCTGAAGTACTCACCTCCTACAATGCCGATGCCTTGATGTCATTTTCTCCTCTCCCCAATACGGGAATCCTGTATCATTATCCTGAGATCATCAAACAACAGCTTACCATGCCCTATATCAGCGGTCTTAAATTTATCAACTCTGTTTTTAAAAAGAAAAAATGGAAAGGTGTGAATCAAATATTGAAATCTCCCCCGGTTTCAAGCGAGCAAATTTTGCATCCGGAAAAATATTTAAAAAAAGAGACTCCAATGAAGGTACAGATCGGATATGTTCCTGGCGGTTATGAATTTTATCATTCAGGAGTAATCGGAGAATTTTATCTGAATATACTGTTAAAGGGAGAAGGTGAATATCAGGATTTCGCTGCAGGCTGGGGAGGAGATTTGTATAAAATTTATTCCAGGCCCACATCCTATTTTCTCATTTGGGAATCATCATGGGATAGGGAAAAGATGGCTTCAAGATTTCTGGTTGGGTTTCAACGATTTGTGGAAAGACGGTTTTACCTTAATTTCAAGGAGGGAAATGTAAAAGGATCTCCTTTCATCGCCGGAATTTCAAAGTACGGGTATTTTTTTATTCGCCGCTTTAAAAACAGGATTTTTTATATCAGAACCAATGATCGAAATGCAATGAATATTTTCATAAAGGGAGGTTATTATGATTAATGCAACTCAAATCAGAAAGGGTATTATCATTCGTATTACTGACAGGCTTTATCGTGTCGAAGAGATGGAGCATATTACTCCCGGTAAGGGTCAGGCAGTGGTTCAAACCAAGATAAGAAATCTTAGTGATATGACAATACGAAATTATCGTTTTCGATCTTCTGAAAAAGTAGAGCGTGTTGTTCTGGAAACCCGGGAGGTATCATATCTATATCAGGATGGAGATCAGTATATTTTTATGGACAGTGAGACCTATGAACAAATCGGCCTTAACCAGGATTTCCTTGGTGATGTGGTTTTCTATCTTAAAGAAAATCTTCCCTATATACTTGAGTGTCATGGAGATAAGCCCATGAATATAACCCCTCCCTTAACCATGGAGTTTGAAGTAATGGAAACCGAGAAATCAATCAAAGGGGCAACTGTTCAAGCATCTTATAAGCCTGCAAAACTTGAAAATGGACTGGAGGTGACCGTTCCCCAGTTTATAGAAATAGGAAATATTGTAAAAATCGATTCCCGGGATGGATCCTATATCGAGAGGATTAATAAATAAATGACCAGCAGCTCCAATTAACCCCCATTTCTCACCAGCAATCTACTCCAATAGCAAATATACTCATGTCTACCCTGTTGAATAATTGTAATATTTTAATATTCCACAGGGTCTACTGCGTTATGCTCAATCGGCTTTCTCGACGTATTGTCAAATACGCCTGCAAAAGCCTCAATTGCATGCCTTGTATCCGTGGGCATCTTTGCCATTTCATAACAATTCCCGGTGAGAAATGCGGGTTAATGATATTCAGGGGCATGTTTCAGTGATCGTCAAATCCATATTTACTTAAGATTTCTCTTATCTGACCGGGATATACTCCAGATTTACGAGCATGGTATTGAGCCAGCTCCAGATTTTTTTCTATTTCTATTTTTAAGCTATTAATGGTTGTTATTAGTTGCCGGCATTTTTTTGTACTTGAAAGATTAATTACGTTACCAAAAGCATCATATGTGGTTCCCAAACAGGTTGAATTGTATTCAGACTGAAGCTGTTTTATACGTTCTCTGGTTTCCGAACACTGACGAATGACATCTTCAAAAACCATGACGCCTTTTTCCCGTTCCCGATCTACATTACTGAACCATTCTTCGGGTTGAGCTCTTTTTATGATCATGTTTCTCTTGTTTTGCGGTTCAGACCCAGGCAGCTCATTTTTTTTTATTGGCAGATCATTATCCTTTTCCTGATAGTCAAAGGATAGATTTTGATTGATTTCAATTTGCTTGGCAGAAGGCGCTTCGGCAGGTGTTGAACTTTTTTTTTCTTTTTCCAGGAGTGTTTCTTTTTTTACTGATTGATCTGTTTCCATATTAACATTTGGTTTGACTTTGTTTTGCTTGTCATTACGGGTTAAAAATAGTATAGCCGCAAAGGCCAGAATCAAAATCATTATACCGGTAATGGTCAGATTTTTATTTTTTTTCTGGGAAAAGTAATTGTCTTTGTACGGTTTATGGTCTGGCATTTTACCTCTTAACTTTTTTTTATACCATAATTAAAAAATTAAATCGATTTCTTTTTGCGTAAGTATTCAGTTTTTCTAAGGGTAATGTATGTTAATTGAGCGTGAGGGAATTTCTTCTGAGCGAGTAAGGGTTATCAGATATTTTTCTCATTGTCAACGGTATGGGTTTTTTTTTCGGTGTAATTATATCGCTTTTTGAATCCCTCTATGTCCCCTTTAGTTAATTCTTTCCAGTGACCCGGGGGTAGCTTTTTTAATTTGATATTGCCGATGCCTGTTCTTTTCAATTTCTCTACCGGGTGGCCTGAATATTGAAATAGTTTTCTGATCACATGCTTTTTCCCTTCGATGAGGGTGACTCTGAACCATGAATTGTTTTTATGGGTTTTTCTTATAAATTGAATGTCCAAAGGTTTGATCTTTGACCCCTCAATAAAGACTCCCTTGGTCTTCATTTTTTCTTTTTCTTTTTCTGTTATTAGCCCTTTCACTTTTATTAAATAGATTTTAGGTATCTTGTTTTTTGTGGATATAATAAAGTTTGTGAAATCTCCATCATTGGTCAGCAGTAATAAACCTTCCGAGTGAAAATCCAATCGTCCAGCCGGATACACCCTTTCCTTTATTTTTTTTAGGTAATCCTTTAAGGTTATTCGCTTCTGGGGATCACTGAGTGTTGAAACCACTCCATAGGGTTTATTGAATATGAAGTAAACTTTTTTTTCTATTTTTAGATTTAATGTCTTATTTCGATAGGTGATTTTATCATGATTTTTATCCACTAAATATTTCGGATCTTTTATTATTGAACCATTTACCTCAAGTTTACCCTCATTGATTATTCTTCTGATATTTCTCCTGCTGTCGAAACCGGTGTTCTGGAGGTATTTTTGTAAGCTTACTGACTTCATGAGACAATATACCGGTAATGATTTGAATTGTGTTTAATGTTTATTGATTTCGATCCAACCATTTTTTTCTATTTCTGGATATTCATTCTTTTCATCAATTCCGAAAGGGTCGTTGGTTTTAATCCCAAACTTTCTGCAGCATTTTTTTGGAGCCATTTATTTTTGTTCAATGCGTCAAGTATCAATTGTTTTTTGAAATCATCAACCTGTTCATAGAAATCACCTTTCTTGATTTCTTTTGGTTTACCATTTTTAATTTCATTTGGGAGATTGTCAGGGTTTAGCATGTCTGAGTTTGATAAAATAACTGCACGGTGGATGGTATTTTCAAGTTCCCTTATATTACCTGGCCAGTTATGGTCCATCAGGTATTCCATGAATTTGTTATCAATTCCCTTTATTTTTTTATTGTTTTCTTCAGAGTATTTTTTCAAAAAATGGTTAACCAGCAGCGGGATATCTTCTTTACGTTCCCTCAGTGTGGGAAGAACAATATTGATGATATTCAATCTATAGTAAAGATCTTCACGAAATTCATTTTGTTCAACTTTTTGTTTGAGGCTGACGTTGGTGGCGGCAATAATTCTAACATCCAATTTAATGACTTTGTTATCACCTAATGGTTGAATTTCTTTTTCTTGAATAACTCTCAAAATTTTTGCTTGGGTTTCGGGTGTTAAACTGGCAATTTCATCAAAAAAAATTGTCCCGGTATCTGCTTCCTCGAAAATGCCTTTTTTATCAGAATAAGCCCCGGTAAAAGCGCCTTTTTTATATCCAAATAGCATACTTTCAAAAAGTGTTTCTGGAATATTGCTGGAGTTGAACGAAAAAAATGGATTGCCGACTCGATCAGAATTTTTATAGATGGCTTTTGCAATAAGTTCTTTACCGGTCCCACTTTCACCGGAGATAAGAACGGTTGAGCTTGTTTTTGAAACACTTTCTACTATTGACAGCGTTTTTCTAAGTGCTCGACTTTTTCCAATGATGTTTTCAAAGGAGAAGCGTTGATCCAGCACTTTTTTCAATTGAATATTTTCTTTATATATATTCTTCTCCTTTATTACCCTTTCAATCTTATGTTTTAATTCAGTATTGTTAAACGGTTTCTGCAAATAATCGGCAGCACCCAATTTAATAGCCTCGATGGCAGATTCTATGGTACCGAAGGCTGTAAGGAAAATGGTCTTTATATCAGGATCTGTCTTTTTGAGTTCTTTAAAAATTTCGATCCCGGACGTTCCGGGAATCATTAAATCCATAATGACCACATCCACACGCGGAGAATGATTTGCTTTTGCTTGACTTTTATTCTCTGAAATGATGAGATCATATGGCTCGTTTTTAAATATCCTTTTAAATATATCATGAATAATTTTCTCATCATCAATCAAATGAACAATTCTATTTTTCATATCCGGATTCTCCTTAGCGGGCTTTTCATCGGGAGGGTAATAACAAATCGTGATCCCCGGTTTATTTTACTGTCCACTTTAATATCTCCATAATGATCTTTGATAATGTTATAAGCAATCGATAATCCCAGGCCGGTACCTTCACCCGGTGCTTTGGTGGTGAAAAAAGGGTCAAAGATTTTCCTTAATCTTTTTGATTCAATACCCTTACCGTTATCGATGATAGTGATTTGAATATTCTCTTTTGTTTCATTTCCTCTGATGATGATTTTACCTTCTGGCTTTTCAATGGAGTCGATGGCATTAATGAGTAAGTTGATAAAAAGCTGTTGCAATCTGTTAGTGAATCCATGCAAGTTATTTTTAAAATTGAATTTTTTTTCCAGAAATATATTCTTCTTTTTAAGTTTATGTTCCAGAAGTGAAATACTTTCATTGATTACTTCATTGATATCTAGTTCAATGGGCTGTTCACCTTTTTGTCTGGAAAAATCCAGCAAAGTTGAGGTGATTTTGTTTGCCCTCTGAACCTGTTCTTGAATTTTTTCGATCAGGTCGGGATTATCTTTGTCTTTTGGATTTTCAAGAATAAATTGACAATATGAAGAAATTCCAGTTAAGGGAGTATTGATTTCATGGGCTATGCCTGCAGATAAGAATCCCAGTGAAGCCATTTTTTCTGTGATTATCAGTTGGTTTTGCATATGAACTTTTTCGGTGACATCCTCAAATACAAGTATTGTTCCAATAATCGTTCCCAGGTTGTCCTTTAATGGAGAAATATATATATCAAAAGTCAGTTCTTGGTCAGATTTTTCAATCTTAACGTTATTCATGAATGAAATTCCCTTTTTCTTGGCATGAATCTTTTTCCATAAATCTGTTCCCAGAACTGTATAGGCTTTCTTATTGATTGCATTTTCTCTCCGTACATCAAGTTTGAGTTCCATAAAAACGTTCCAGGTCCTGATAATATTCATTTTTGAAAGTACAACAATCCCCAGGTTCAGGTTTTCAATAATGTTTTCATTAAATTCCTTCAATAGATTTAATTCGGTTAATTGATTCTCTAATTCGCTGTACAAAGAGGCATTTTCTACTGATAAAGATAGAGAGGATGAGAGGCTAAATAAAAGCTCCCAGTCCTCAACGGAGAGATAGGTATTGTCTTTTTTCAAACTCAATGCGATTAAACCGGTCAGTTTGTCCTGGCTTTTCAAGGGGAAAAATTGATTATAATTATATGAGTCCATAGCCTGGTAATCTTTGGGAAATTTTTTTGAAAATTCACTATCTGAATAAAATACCAGATTATCATTTTCAAGCAGCGAGTTCCTGAAATTTCTTGACAAAAGTATTTTGTTTTGTTGAGGTAGTGAGTAGAAAACATTTTTTCTGGAATGAATAAGTAAAGAACTGTCTTTTAAATTAAAGCCGTGATTGATGGTATCTAAAAAATTCTTGGCCAGCAGAGATAAATTTCGTTCTGTTGGCAATGAGGTGATTAAGGTTTTTAATTTCTTTTTAAAATTGTATGATCCTCTGAAAAATATTCTTTCAAAATAATTATGAACGGTCCCTTCAATGGGTTTGAAAAGCAGACCTGCTGTAAGAATGGCTGTTACCGACCAGAAAAGACCCAGAAGCTTGTTTGTTTCAATGTTAATCCCCAGGAAGAAGAAAATTCCAAATATGAAAAGGAAAACAGAGGCTAAAGAAACTGTTCTCTTAATAATATTATTCACATCGGCAAAACTTTGATGGCTGAGATAGTGAGTGGTGCTCAAGGGCAATAGAGGCAATAAAATAAGACAAAAGTTCAACGGAATGGAAGACTCCAGCTGGGTGGGTGAGATAAAGACATTAAAAACCAAGAATGTGGACAGACTTAAACCGATTGCTCCCAGTAAAAAAATAACCCTTTTTTGTTTTCTTTTTAAGATAATGATTAAGCTGGAAATCAGGAAAAAAATAAATGCCAGAATGAGATAAGCTGAGAAGTAATGACTTGATATTGTTTCAAAATGATTGATCGTAAGGGTGATCAATTCAGGAATCGGATGGATTAGGTTATTTAAAATTAATAACACATAAAAGAAAAAGATTGAAATGGGACCCACATAGATCAAGGTCTTAAAAAATTTTGGTCTGATTTTATTTAACAACCTTGAGCGAATTGGGTAAAAAATCGAAAAATGTAATAAAATTGCCGGAAAAAGGAGAAAAGAGATTCTATCCAGTAATAAAAAAATAAAATCTGTTGATTGATAGTTTCCTGTTGGTGAGAATATCAAGAAGCCGGAAAAAGATAGATTCAATAAAAAGAATATTTTTGGAGACTGGAAATCAAGAGTTTGTTTCAAATTGGCATTTAATATGTTTAAAATCAACAATATGGACAAAATACCGGAAAAACACAGGACATAATACGATAACGGAGTGTATTTATTTACAATATCAATCCCTACATTTTTCAACAATCCTTTGCGTTCTATTTCATATCTGCAATATTTTCTTCTCTGGATAATTCTGAACAAATCTATTTTGGTGTGGACCACATATTTGTTTACGGTTAGAAGTATGTCTCCATTTTTAATCAGGCTTCCAGGAGGTGAATGCCTACACTCAAGACCATTATTTGATTCTTCCCAATATATATTATCAGTTGGAGTGCTCCACTTCAGCTTTTGAAATATATTAGCCAGGCATATGATAATGAAAATGAGGTAAATAAAATGCCAGGGATATTTTTTTATCATAGGAATAGATCAGGTTCGGACATTCTGAAAGCCCATATGATTTTTTCCTTTTTTGAAAGAGGGGGTAATTTTTTCTGAAACAGTTTTCTTGAAAAAATTTCATGTTCATCATATAAATATTCTTCATCCTCTCCAAATTCATCGGTTTCTTGTTCCTGAATATCCAGAATATTTTGGCTGATCATATCAGATGTGTTATCATTCCCAGGCTTGTTAGTTTGTTGGATAAGGGGTGCAAACAGGTTAATATTCAACATAAGAATAAGAATACTGAATAATCTTTTCATGATTTAATTATAACAATTTGAGTGATAAATGTCGAACCATCATCAATCAAGACCTGAACATTACCTATACCCTCATTTAAGTTAAAATACCAAAATCCACCACCTAAATTTGGATATTTTCCCAAAATCACGATCAAGCAGGCGTGTCGGCTTCCCTTTGAACGGCTTGCGAATCCCATTTCTCGCCAATATCGAAAATGGGCAATATAGGGAAGATGCAGTGCATCATTCTGAATTTTGCATGGTTTGTGATACAAACGTGCAAAATAGCTCCAAAAAACGAGAAACGTTTTTGGGTAAAGTGAAAAGGGATAGCGACTACAGCCTGCAAAAGATTTGATGGTGAATTAAGGGTCAGATGAAGAGTTGAAGTTTGATTATTAAGAATGTATATTGATATATGGAAATATCATTTTACTCTTTCGGAGCCTGTAAAGAAGTTACCGGATCAAAACATTTCATTCAGGCGGATAACAACATCCTTCAGATTGACAGTGGTATGTTTCAAGGCAGACGAAAACAGGCCTATCAAAAAAATAAAGAATTGAAATTCTCCCCGGCTGAAGTCCAAGCAATCCTTCTGACCCATGCCCATTTTGACCACTCCGGTGCATTGCCCATAATGCTTAACAACGGCTTTACCGGAGATATTTATTCCACCTCCGCTACCCGGGATATCGCCAATATCATCCTCATGGATAGTGCCTATATTCAAAAAAAGGATCATGACTACCTAAAAGAAAAGAAATCCAAATATCCCGAAAGACAATTGACAATTTACGAACCGCTCTATACGACCCGGGATGTGATCAAATCCATGCAAAATTTCGTTACTGTGGACTACCACAAAAAATTTTTTCCTTCCCCCAACATCCAGGCTGAATTTTTTGATGCCGGTCATATTTTAGGCTCATCAATGATTTATCTCACCATCAATAATGAATTAAACATCGGTTTTTCAGGAGACCTTGGAAGACGGAATCTTCCTATCATAAAAGATCCCGAAATAATGCCGGGAATGGATTATCTTGTTCTCGAAGCTACCTATGGAGATCGATTACACCAGTCCATCGGAATGGGGCAGACCGAGTTAGCAGAAATTATCAACAGAGCATATAAAAGGAAAGGTAAAATAATTATCCCGGCTTTTACCATTGAACGAACCCAGGAATTGATTTATTTTATACATCTGCTGTCAATAAAAGAAAAAATACCCGATATTCCTATTTACATTGATTCTCCAATGGCTGTCAATGCCACATCGGTTTTCACCATGCACCCGGAATGTTTTGACCGGCAAACCTTTG
>DAOWKX010000085.1 GCA_030639705.1 Candidatus Aminicenantota bacterium | reverse complement strand
CCAGATTTTCATCCATACTGAACCGTATTTTATCAATCCACTTCTTCAATCCCTCAAGGGTATACTCCTTATCCAGAGACAATACCGGTATCTCATGTTCCTTCTCCGAAAAGGTGTTATCAAGGTCTGATCCGATCCTTTTGGTAGGAGAATTCGCCATTGCATACCGGGGATATTTTTTTTCCAGAGCCATGAGCTCATCAAACATCAGGTCGTATTCCCGATCGGAAATTTCAGGGCGGACTTTGACATAATAAAGGTACTGATGCTTCAGCAGCCGTTTGGATAATTTTAAAATTTTTTCTCTGACACCCACATCACAATTATAAATGAGATTTTCAAATTAGTAAACCGGACAAGAATTTTTTAAGCTTGACAACATCAATATATCTTGATATTATGATATAGATGAAAGCAGTAAATTATTTTAAAGCCCTGGCTGACGAAACCCGATTGCGCTTACTCAACCTCCTGTTGAATCACGAATTAAATGTGAATGAAATTGTGGACATATTCAGCATGGGTCAGTCCAGAATTTCAAGACACTTAAAAATCCTGACCGATAACCATCTACTAACCTTTCGCCATGACGGCCTGTGGACTTTTTACGCAGCCACTTCAAATGAAAAGAGTTCATATTTTATCGAGGTCATCCAATATCTATTCAAAGGTGAGGACATTTTTTTCACAGACTTGTCCAAGGCCAAAAAAGTAATCGAGAAGCGTTCAAAAGAAACCACCCGCTTTTTTGATTCTATTGCTGAAGACTGGCAAAAATTGAAATCTGAAATTATCGGTGATTTTGATTTAAACGGATTTCTTCTCAGCCATGTTCCCCACTGCCACACTGTTGTCGATTTGGGATGCGGTACCGGAGATTTATTATCCGACCTTCAAAAAATCTCAAAAGTGACTATAGGAGTGGACAAATCCGCAAAAATGCTTGAAGAAGCCCGGAAACGATTTCTACGATGTGAAAGCCATATTGATCTCAGGATCGGTGAAATCGAACATCTCCCTCTGGGTGACGGTGAAGCGGATATCGCTATTATAAATATGGTCTTGCATCATTTACCCTCCCCACTGTCGTCTTTAAAAGAAATCAATCGAATTTTAAAGAGGAACAACCAGTTTATCATTGTGGATTTCCTCAAACATAATCTTGAAAAGATGCGATTAAAATACGGTGACCGGTGGTTGGGATTTTCAGAAAGAAAAATTAAAAAATGGTTAGAAGAAAGTGGTTTCCAGGTTATAAAGATTGATTATTTTAAATTAAAAAAGGGACTCAGAGGATTTTTACTCTGTTCAAAAAAAAATGAGACTCAAGTCAATCAATAATACCCGTAATCAACAGTATTATTGCGATTTATAGAGGAGAAAAACATGAAAACCTTAGAGCTTGATTTAAGTTTAAAGTACAAAGTATCTGATATTTCACTGGCTGAATGGGGCCGAGAAGAAATGAAACTGGCTGCTCTCGAAATGCCCGGTCTAATGGCAATCCGGGAGAAATACGGACCCCGGAAACCATTAAAAGGATTAAGAATTACCGGTAGTTTACACATGACAATCCAGACAGCCATGCTCATTGAAACCCTTCAGGAACTGGGCGCCGATATACGCTGGGCATCCTGCAATATATTTTCAACCCAGGACCATGCGGCAGCTGCCATTGCTAAAGCCGGCAGTGCTGCAGTTTTCGCCTGGAAAGGAGAAACCCTCGAAAAATATTGGTGGTGCACCGAACAGGCCTTAACCTGGCCAGATGGCTCCGGCCCCCATTTAATTGTTGATGATGGCGGAGATGCCACACTTATGCTTCATGAAGGTGTAAAAGCTGAAAAAAATCCATCCTTGCTGGATAAAAGCTATGAACACCGTGAATTTCAAGCCCTCATGGATCGAATAAAATTGAGTCTGGAAAAAGATCCCCATCACTGGACAAAAATGTCATCCCAGGTCATCGGCGTTTCTGAAGAAACCACCACCGGAGTGAATCGATTATATCAACTGGCAAAAGCCAATGAACTTCTGTTCCCGGCCATTAATGTAAATGACTCGGTTACAAAATCAAAATTCGACAACCTCTATGGTTGCCGGGAGTCACTGGCTGACGGTATCAAACGAGCCACCGATATCATGCTGGCAGGGAAAAGAGCAGTGATATGCGGCTACGGTGATGTGGGAAAAGGATGTGCTCAGTCACTGAGAAATTTTGGGGCTCAGGTGTATATCACAGAAATCGATCCCATTTGTGCTCTGCAGGCTGCCATGGAGGGTTATCCCGTTGTCCAACTTGAAGATATTGTGGACGAAGCAGATATATTTGTGACCGCCACGGGAAACTGGCATGTTATCCGGGGTGAACATATGAAAAGGATGAAAGATGGTGCCATTTTATGCAATATCGGTCATTTCGATAGTGAAATTGAAATCAGCTATCTTACGGAAAATAAGAACTGTAAAAAAACCAGTATTAAACCTCAGGTGGATAAATGGACCCTTGAATCCGGCCGGTCCATTATTGTGCTGGCAGAAGGCCGCCTGGTTAATTTGGGCTGTGCAACCGGACATCCCAGTTTTGTGATGAGTGCCAGTTTCACCAACCAATGTCTGGCTCAAATTGAACTGGCCACCAAAATCCATGAAAAGCAGGTATACACACTCCCCAAAATACTGGATGAAGAAGTAGCCCGGCTTCATCTGGGACTGTTAAATGTCCGATTAAGCCAGATGACAGAGGCACAATCCAAATATATCGGATTTCCGATTAACGGTCCCTATAAACCCGATCATTATCGGTATTAGGCCTAGCCCGCATTTCTCACCGGAAATTGTTACGAAATGGCAAAGATGTCTATAGATACAAGGCATGCGATTGAGGCTTTTGCAGGTGTATTTGACAATACGTCGAGAAAGCCGATTGAACATAACGCAGTAGGCATGGGTATATTTGCCATTGCAGTAGATTGCTGGTGAGAAATGGGGGCTAGATATAAGCAGCAGGAAATAGACGGAAATAAGCACATCACCTCTATTTCAGATTTTCACTTTTATGTTTAAAGAAGTGGAGGATATTCAGAGCTTCCAGAGGAGTGATAGTGGATATATCGATCTGCTTCAATTTTTCTCGAATTTCATCCCAGAGTTTTAATTCTGTGTCTTCCGGAAAGAGATTATTCTGCAATCCGGATAATTTCTTGATCTTCCCGGCAATCCGCTCTTTCACAAGACGATTCAGTTCTTTCTTTTCAAGATTGAGAAGTAGCTCTTTTGATCTCTCTATAACCGGCTCAGGTATCCCGGCAATTTTAGCCACATGGATACCAAAGCTCTGATCTGTGGCCCCGGGGACAATTTTATGCAAGAAAACCACATTATCATTCCATTCCCTTACGGTAATATGATAATTCTTTACCCTGTCCAGAACATCTGATAATTC
Source organism: Candidatus Aminicenantota bacterium (assembly GCA_030639705.1). GTDB lineage: Bacteria > Acidobacteriota > Aminicenantia > UBA2199 > UBA2199 > CAZOWT01. The sequence continues at coordinate 3,612 of DAOWKX010000085.1, read as the reverse complement.
GGTTAACTCATGGTAGTGAGTAGCAAAAAGGGTTTTGGGTTTCTCTTTTAGAGAATGAAGATATTCAATCACTGCCCAGGCTATAGAAAGACCATCGAAAGTGGATGTCCCACGTCCAATCTCATCTAACAGTACCAGGGATTTGCTGGTGGTATTGTTCAGGATTATCGAGGTTTCAATCATTTCCACTAAAAAAGTGGATTTGCCTTCTATCAAGGAATCCGAAGCACCAATACGGGTAAATATCCTGTCGCAAATTCCGATTGTGGCTTTTTCCGCAGGCACAAAATATCCCATTTGAGCCAGGATAACGATTAAGGCATTCTGTCTCAAGTAGGTGGATTTTCCCCCCATGTTTGGACCGGTAATGATTAGAATTTGATTGGATTGCGATGATAAAAACAGATCATTGGGAATAAATCCTTTTTCCGTTGTCAATTCAACAACCGGATGCCTTCCCTCCCTTATATTGATTTCACCGTCTTTTCTGATAACAGGTCTTTTGTAATTCCGTCGCTGAGCCAGTTCTGCCCCAGCGGATAGGCCGTCAAGTAAAGCGATCAGATCGGCATTCTGGTTTAGCTCCAAAGAAAATTTTTGTATCCCTTTAATAATTTCATCATACAACTTCTTTTCGATCCTGATGATTTTCTCTTCAGCTTTTAATATCTTTTCTTCTAACGTTTTTATTTCCCCGGTGATAAAACGTTCGGAATTTACCAGCGTTTGTTTTCTGATATATCGAGATGGAATCAATTTTAAATGGGTTTTGGTGACCTCAATGAAATAACCAAATACTTTATTATATTTTATCTTGAGAGATGAAATGCCGGTTTTCTGTTTTTCTGTTTTCTCCATAGCCGAAATGATTTCTTTAGCATTCTGGCTAATATCCCTTAATTCATCAAGCTCCTTGCAATATTCTGATTTTATATAATTTCCTTCATTCAGGTTGTTGGATGGGTCATCCATTATAGACCGTTCAATTAAATCTACAATACTTTTTAATGGATTAAATCCCTTAAAACAGGATTGAAGGATTTTTGATTTCAAATTTTCAATTTCCTTTTTTATATCTGGGATAACCAATAGGGATTCTTTCAGCTGCAACAAATGAGATGGAATAGCAATATCGAGAGCTATTTTTGAATTAAGTTTTGCAAGATCTCCAATTCCTTTAATCATTTTCCTAATTTCTGATCGTGCGATTAAATTCTGGAGAAATTCATCGACCCCATCCAACCGATCCTCAATTTCCTTTTTATCAAGCAAAGGATAAGAAAGCCATTTTTTGAGTAATCTCTTTCCCAAAGGGGTGATGGTAAAATCAACCGCATCAAATAAACTCCCTTTTTTTGATTCTGACCTCAGATTTTTAAGGATCTCAAGATTCCTGAATGAAGTGGAATCTATAATTAGATGCCTTTCATCCGGAACAAATCGGAGTGTGGATATATGTTTTAAGGCAGTTTTTCGAACCGATCGGAGATACTTCATTAACACTCCCGCAGCAATAACAGACGAATCATAATCCATCAAACCCAGCCCTTCAATGGTTTCCAGTTTAAAATGATTCTTCAAAATGTTTTCACAATCCAAATAATGGAATTCATACTCTTCGAGCTCATTAACCAAAATGTCAGATAATTCCGGAAAGTGTCCAATAATTTTATCCAGTTCTCCTCTGAATTGTCTATCAATAACAATCTCTCGTGGCAATTTTTTATAAAATTCGTTTAAAAAAAGATCAAAACGATCAACTTTAAAACATTTTACTTCAAAATCAGACACCGACACATCAATAGAGGCCAGAGAAATCATATTTTTACCCTGATAGATAGATACAACAAAGTTATTTAATTCAGCATCTGCTCCATCAATCTCAACAGCCGTGGCAGGCGTTAAAATTCGAGTCACCTCCCTCCTTACAATCCCTTTAGCTTCAGATGGATCCTCCACCTGTTCACAGATAGCGACTTTATACCCTTTTCTCAGCAGTTTCAAAGCATATTTATTTCTGGCATGATGGGGAATCCCACACATGGGAACGGCATTTTTTTTATTTTTATCCCGACTGGTAAGTACCACCTCCAGAATGGGTGAGGCTACTTTGGCATCCTCAAAGAACATTTCATAAAAGTCACCCATCCTGAAAAATAAAATGGTATCCGGATATTTTTTCTTAATTTTGAAATACTGTTTCAGCATTGGGGTGTCATTTTGATGTTCCATTTGGAAATTATATCACAATTGATGAAGGTGGGCATTTTTAAATCGGTAGAAAAAAATCACAGTTTTTGGTATACTTTGAGAAATGAAACTCGAAGATAACCATGTTTCACTGGAATTCATGAGCGATCTCAAATTCACTGCCTTCAGTGTGTTGGTCCTGGGATATTTAAAAAATTTCTTGAATATCGATGGAGATAATTTTTTTAAAATTGAAACGGCATTGAGAGAAGTGATCAATAATGCTGTATTGCACGGCAATAAATCCGACCCGAAAAAAAGAGTATTCGTTACCTTCAATTGGAAAAAAGCCTTTCTTCGTATCAGTGTGCGGGACGAAAACCCAGAAAAAGTGGACTTCAACGAAATAGACAGAAGAATAAAAAACAGTGATGTTTTGTCTTTTAATGGCAGGGGATTGCTCATCATGCGAAGTTATATGGATCGGGTCGAATTTAAATCATCCAATCAGGGTAGTGAAATAATAATGGAAAAAAGCATATGAAAACTGAGCCGAACAATATAATTGTGTTTTCTCTGGATACATCCTCAAAAAATTGCTCGCTAGCGATTTCCAAGGGAAAATTGATTTTAACTGAATACAATTTTATTACCGGAGACAAATTAACTTCTGTTTTAATCCCTGCCATAGAATTTGTACTCAATGCAACAAAACTAAAAATGGAGGATATTGATCTTTTTGGAATCGGTATTGGCCCCGGATTGTTTACTGGAATTAGAATAGGGCTTTCAACTATAAAAGGGTTACTAATCGGTAAAGAAACACCGGTGGTGCCGGTGGTCACATTAAAGGCAACTGCCTATAAATATAATAAGATCAATTCATTAATGATTGCACTCATTGATGCCAAGAGAGACGAACTCTACATTGCCGGATATGAAATATTAAAAAATGAAATCAAAGAAATCTTAGCACCGGATTTAATCAACATCAATGAATTGCCTTCCAAATTAAAAGGATACTCAGACTATCATTTTGTCGGAGACGGTGTCGAAGTTCACAAAGACTATTTAAAAATATTTTTCCCGGGAAACAAACACATACAACGTTCTTCTTTTCTGGCTTCGGAGATAGGTAAAATTGCCCATGACAGGTATTTAAGAAATCAATATATTACAAATCTACAGGACCTGAAGCCGTTTTACCTTAAAAAGCCGGATGCGGAAAAAAGCAATCACAAAAGTGAAAATAAAAATAAGAAAAGCCAACACCAATGATATCGATAAGGTGGTTCAGATCGAGAGAGAAATTTTTCCGACCCTAAATAAGAAGCATCAATATAGGGAAGAACTATCCAATGCCTTTTCTCACTTTTATATTGTTTATGATTCCGAAACCAATGAAATAATTGGATATACCAT
>DAOWKX010000135.1 GCA_030639705.1 Candidatus Aminicenantota bacterium | reverse complement strand
TTCCAGCTTAACTCCCCTTTTGGTAAACAGATCGGCCAGGGTTCTATGAATTATGGTGGCCCCGATTTGAGATTTGATATCGTCCCCGATAATGGGCAATCCCCGGTCCTCGAATTTTTGAGCCCATTCGGGCGAACTGGCGATAAATACGGGCATATTGTTTATGAAAGCGGCCTTGGCCTCCAGGGCGCATTCGGCATAAAATTTGACTGCCTGCTCGGATCCGACCGGGAGATAATTAAGGACAATCTCGGCTCCCGATTCCACCAACGTATTGACCACGGATTCCCGGTCGGCTTCGGGTTCAGTGGAAGGTATGAAAATCCGGTCCTGGTCGTATTCCTTCATGTGCGGGGCCAAGCCATCAAGTATGCGTCCCATTTTAACCTTAACCCGGCTTTCAGGAATATCAGGATAAAAGATTTGGGCACAATTCGGCTTGGCGAAAATAGCCTGGTTGAGGTTTTGATTCACTTTTCTTTTGTCAATATCAAAGGCAGCCACCACCTCAATATCCGAGGGAGTATAGCCTCCGATATCCCAGTGCATCAACCCGATGATCTCTTCCGGTTTCCTGTTGGCATAGTAACTTAAGCCCTGAATTAAAGAACACGAACAGTTTCCGATTCCAATAAGGGCAATTTTTATTTTTTCCATTTTACCTTCTCTAGCTAAAATTTGTTTTCATAATCAGAATTATCAAATTTTTTCACTGTCAGATAAATTTCAAATATTTGTTCAATAAAAATAATTTGTATATTTAACATCTTAACATAAAATTAATAAAAAACTAAGAAATTAATTTTGTTTTTTTATGAGAAAATAGAAGGTGCCCGGTTGTTTCATGTGGCCGGCAATCCATTCACTGCGATCCCCGTGGCCGGTAAAGAGATCAATCCGTCCCGGGCCCCTGATGGCTCCACCGGTATCCTGATTCAATACAAAACCGCTGAATTTTTTCCATTCCTTTACTTCAATATCCTGAAAGCTGAGATTTTCATTATCGGTAACCGGAATTTCGGTTTCGATGTAGCAGAGAGCGCCTCCGGGGAAAAGACGATGGTCAAGAGCGATACTGCGATAGGGGGTCAGGGGTACTCCAATGGAGCCCATGGGGCCATCTTCAACCATTCTGAAAAAGACATAGCTGGGATTGAAACTAAAAATGCTTTCAATTTCATCCGGATGGTTTTGGAGGTAGGTCCGGATACTCTGCATGGACATATTTTCATAATTGAGTATTCCCCGATCAAGAAGTAGTTTTCCAATGGCCCGGTAGGGATGGCCATTGCTCTCGGCATAGTTGACTCTCATTTTCTCTCCGGTATTCAGGGTGATCACTCCAGACCCCTGAATATGGAGGAAGAACACATCAATGCTATCATCCACCCAAACAATCTCAAGATTTTTCCCGGATAGTTTTTGCCGGGAATCAATTTCTTCCCGGGAGTAGTACGGTAAAATCATTTTATCATCAATGAGGCGCCCTTTGATAGTGGGAGGAAGTCCCTTATATTTTGAGAAAAAATGAAATTTGGAAAGCTCAATCCGAACCAAGTCATCGGGTTTCCGGTAGAGGGGGAAGCGAAATTGATCGGATGGATTAACAGAGCCATTGAGATGGGCCTCGTAATAACCGGTGAAAATGACTTCCGGAGCCGGTGTTTGATAAAACAGGTAGTTCTCTTTCAGGTACTGGAAAAAGGATGGGCTCAATCCCCGTTCAATCAAATTGTTTTTGAAGTCAATCAAAGTCAATCTGAGCTGTTCAATAGTGTAGCTATCACCTCCCAGACAGATAGTGGACCGGGGATCCATTTTAGCCACATATTTTAAACTGAAATCTATGGCCTGAATTAAAGTCTGTGTATCAAGTTGATCGCTAATCACAGGAGCAATTTCCCGAACCAGGCTGTTTTCCGGTGTCCACTCCGGAGGTTTTATCTTTAAAAATTGGAGGAAATAAATAGCAAAAATCAATATGAGCAATATACTGCCTAGTAAAGCCAGGCGTTTGAGTTTTTTCATTGGCTTTTAGCCCCCATTTCTCACCAGCAATCTACTGCAATGTCAAATATACCCATGTCTACTGTGTTATGTTCAATCGGCTTTCTCGACGTATTGTCAAATACGCCTGCAAAAGCCTCAATCGCATGCCTTTTATCCATGGACATCTTTGCCATTTCGTAACAATTCCCGGTGAGAAATGCGGGTTAGTTTATTTTTTTGATGAGGATTCCGTTTTTATATATTTGTTTTTCAATGATTTCACCTTGTGGATTCCACTTAATCCAGGTTCCATGAGGAGTCCTATTGAGGTATTCTTCTCTGAATTTTCGATTCCCATCCGGGTAATATCCCATTTTTATGAGGGAATTCTTGACCGGATTCTTGATCAGGGTGTTCCGTCCTAAGAGATCGAATTCCTGTATTTCCTCTAATTTGATTTCATTTCCCCTTCTTGAATAGAGGTGAACCGTTTTTATATTACCATTTTGATACCGGCTCACCACCCGGGTGGGTTTTAATCCGGCTTCTTTTTTTTCTGATAGTGGTTGTTTTTCTTCTCCGATGATTTCTTCCCGGTTTTTTTTGGCCTGGGTAATCGCTCTCTCCCCGGCCCGGGTTTTTTCTTGAGTCCTGAATTCAGTTTGCTCAACGGGGGGCTTTCCTTTTTTTGGCTGTGCAGGCTGATCCTGATCTTCAATTTCTGAGGTTTTCAATTTCTTTTTATCTTCCGGTCCTTTCCCTTCTTCTCGAGCCATGGCCTTTTTATTTATTTTTTTACCGCTTTTTCTTTTAAAAGCCCTGGTTTCGTCATGAATACTATCGCCTTTGGCATAGGAGATCGACTTTTCGCTTTCTGATTTTTCTGGTAATGGACTCCACGACTTTTCGATTGAGCCTGTTTTATACAGAACAATCAACGAAACCACCACGATTAACGCGCTGGCTGCCAGAGCCAGGGGGCGAAATCTTATGGGTTGTCTGATACCATTCGTCACTTTTTGGCTTTTTTGATACAGTTCGGTGGTGAGTAAAAAGGTTTCATAACAATCCCTGCAACTGGAAAGGTGGGTCATCATTGTGTCTCGGTCCTCTCCGGTCAATCTTCCTTCAACCAGTAATGAGATTTTTTCCATTTCCGGACAATTACCTTTTTCATCCTGCTGAATCCGCCTGGACAGAGTGATAGCCAATTGGGTATCCATGGTAGTTTGTCTCTTTGGTTTATTTTTTATTATTCCCATTTATCCTTTCTATCCTTTTAGTCGGACAGATTTATGTTTTTCTCTTGTCGTTTTCATAGTAAATCATGAAAATCAATTCCTTTTTTTCCCATTATTGTCCGACATTTATTTAAAATTCGGTTGATTCTTTTATAAACGGCTTTTTTACTGATGCCCAATTTACTGGCAATGGCCTCCACATCCATAGGGTCTTCTTTGCTGGCAGGGTATCTCATCCTCAGGATTAATCGTTCTTCTCCCTTTAGCTCTTTAATGATGAGGCTCAGTGTTTTTTCTACTTTTTGCTGCTGCGTTTTTTTAATGGTTATTTCTTCCGGGTTGTTTTCATTTTTCGAAATGATCTCTTCCCAGGATTCGGCTTTGGGGGTTTTATCCGGATTGATAGAATTGGATTCAAAGCGATTTATTTCAACAGGATTTTGTCTGGACCCCCTGATTTTTTCGACAATCAGATCGAAGTCTGTTCGAGATGGTTTAAGTTGGTGGGTAGAAAGAAGTTCGCTATATGTTTTTTCAGCAGAGAGTCCCTGAACAACAATTTTTTGGTAAATCTGGTTTCCCAGCTCTCCGAATTGTTTTGCCCTCTCTTTCTCACGATTTCTGCCTCTCTTTTTACGAATCAGATCAATGGCCTGATTGGCAATGATAGTACTCAGATAGGTGCTCAACCGTGACTTTTTTTGAAACCGCTTCATGACTCGAAAGTCATTCTTGGTGAGTTGATCCAATACCCGGTTTGATAATTCCAGGGCTTCATTTTCAGTGTCAATATGGTTTTTTTGTGAGAATGCCTGACGCCTTAAACGCACGGCGTAATAGCATTGTTTTTCGATGAATGCGAAGTTGTCATGAATGAGATTATTGTATTTGGAATTATCTGATGGACCTGGTTTTTTTCCGCTCATGGATACAGCCATATTATATGCGAATCCGATTTTCAAATCAAGCAAGATTCAGGTAGGAATTCTCCCATTTTTTAACCTTTAATGCAAGGAAGGGGTTATACGAATATTATTAGCAAAAATTTGGGGGGAGCTCCTTTATAAGGAAAAATTAAATTGTTTTTTCTATGAGGTTTACAAATTCTCTGAATTCTGATA
>DAOWKX010000154.1 GCA_030639705.1 Candidatus Aminicenantota bacterium | reverse complement strand
CTGTTTTTCTGTTCCGGTTTTACCGCCTTATCCTATGAATTGCTCTATAACCGCATCCTGATATATTTTCTGGGGAACACCACCTTTTCCTTTACCCTGATTGTGACCTTTTTTATCCTGGGCTATTCCCTGGGCAGCTACCTGTTTGTAAAACTCATGAAAAATAGAAAAAAACTCTCTCTATTCATCAATCTCTTCATCCTGCTGCAGATGGGCATCGCCGTCTATCATTTGTTTCTGCCACTCCTGTTACCGGGGTTTCACCATTTAATGATCGAAATCAAAACCACCCTGATCAATGGAGGATGGGCATCCTTCTGGGCTGAATTTGTAATCCGATTCATCTCCAGCTCCGCCATACTCAGCCTGCCGGCACTATGCTTTGGAATCACTTTCCCACTGGTGTACAGAATCTACTTCGGTACCATTACGGAGAGACTGGATGAAAAAACAACCGGAAAGATATTCGGTAAAATCAATGCCATCAACACCCTGGGCTCAGTCCTGGGCCCCTTTGTGACCGGATTTTTGCTGATTGCGCTCTTTCAGGTATCCCTTACCCTCAGATTCATTTCCATCATCAATATCCTGATCGGATTTGTACTATTGTTTGTGGTCTTGAACAGCCGCAGAGAAAACAAAAAAGTAAATATCATCAAACCATCTCTGGTTATACTGACCTGGACTTTATTGATTTTTATCCTTCCGGTACATAACCAACTTGGAAAGAAAGCCGCCAGACAATCACCCGCAGACGTCATTCTCTATTACCGAGAAGGGGTGTTCGGAACGGTTTCCGTTTCCATTAACAAGGAAAACATCAAAATGCTGAAAATCAACGGGGTGGGAGAAGTCCCCACAGATCACGATTCCATGCGGGCCTTCCGGATGCTGGCCTACCTGCCCTTTATGATCCATGACAATCCACAGAGTCTGCTATCCATTGCCTTTGGAGGGGGAATCACCTTTGGCTCTATCGCCAATACCAAACTCCCGGACCTGAAGTGTGTTGAAATCTGTAAAGATGTACTGGCTGCGGCTCCTTATTACCGCAAGGAGAATAACCGGGTTTATGAAAATAAAAAAGTACAGATTATCATAGGAGATGGGAGACATTACATTCAGAACACCCGTGAACAATTCGACATCATCACCTCTGACGCCACCCATCCGGCATCCTTTGATTCCTGGGTATTGTATACCCGGGAATTTTACACTTACTGCAAAAAAAAATTAAAATCCGGAGGCGTAATGGCCCAATGGGTACCTCTGCATGGATTGTCAATTACAGACTACAAGACCATCCTGAAAACCTTCTCCGGTGTTTTCAAACATACAAACCTGTACCTGGCCAATGCCTATACCATTATTATCGGATCGCAAGATAAAATAGCACTTAAAAACGGTCACTTTAAAAGATGGGCAATCGGGAATAAAAAAATTCAACAAGAGCTCTGCCGGATTAATATAAATTCCCTGGCCGATATTCAAAACTGCCTGCTTTTAACAGATCAATACCTCCATAAATTCGTTAAAAACAGCCCGGTTTCCACAGATGCCTTTTCACCACTGCAATTTGCAGAACTTCGGTCGCTTGAATCAAACAGAACCGTGATTGATAATCTGTCAGCCCTGTTGAATTTTCGGGCTAAAGAAAGATTGTGGAATTTTGGGCTGGATCCCTACATGAGAGCACGGATTCTGGCGGAAGAAGGGGCAATATCCCGGACACTGAACTATATAAACGGAATCGACCCAAAGGTTAACAACAACGAACTACAGTTCCTTAAACTAAAAATTTTAAAGGAAATGGCAATCAGAGATACTCCCTCACTGCTCCGGGAGAATGACCGTACCCTGGTGGTTAAAAGATTGAAAACCTATATTGACCTTTTTCCCCGGGAAGGTTATTTTTACAGCCTCCTGGGTCATATGTACTTTATACAAAAGAAAACCGGACCGGCCACAGACCTGATCGTTAAATCAATCCGTCTTTCCCCCTGGAATCCGGCAGTACAGAAAATTGCCCTGAATTTTTTCATAACCCGGAATAGATTCAAGGATGCTCTCCCGGTGGTTAAAAGGCTAAGGAAAATCGAACCCATGAATAAAACCTACAGTGACCTTCAAAATAAAATAAATGATGGGGTGAAATGATTATTTACTCAATGTCTTTATAGGTGTTGGCCAGCACCTTTTCTGCCTGTTTCTTCACCCACACCAGGGAATCCTGTTTGAGTCGTTCCAGATACACCCGGGCCTGGTGGGGATCAATTCCGGACAGGGCATCAATCAGGCTTAATTTCACCTCCACATTCTTGTCATCCATCAAATACTCGATAACATCCAGCAGATAGTCACTCTGACGGTTGCTTAGAACTTTCACAATGGCAGCCCGAACATGCCATACCGACCCTTTGATGGCCTCAACCAGCCTGGCCTCATCGAGGTTATAGTCCCTGTTGATTTCCCGGATTAATTTTTCCCGGATACTGGAATCATCTATGCTCAGCAGAGAGAGGAGCATATCGGCATTAAAATCTATTTTATCTTTTAGAATCGATTCCAGATATTCCATCCGGCTCTCTCCCCGTTCTTTTTTTAATATTTCTGTTATTTTGATAATACCGCTGTCTTTTTGTTCGATGGCATCACTAATGGCTTTGCGGGTAGCATTGGCCACAGAACTGTCAGCATGATATAAAAACTGTCTGAAAAATAGTTGATCCCGGTATTTCAACTCTCTCAAAACCTTGAGAGCACTGGCTGTGGTCTTTGATGAGAGTTCGGATTGTAAGACAGTTTTAATAAAATCAATCCTTTCCTCCCGGGATAATTTCTTGAATTTCATTTCTTTAAGCAGGGAAATCTGGCGGGTGGGATTTAAGCCCAAAAAATATTCAACTGTGATATCCATTATATCTTTTTCAACAGATGTCCCATCTTCTCTTTTTTGGTTTTCATGTATTGAATATTTTCCTCGCTGGGTTCTATCTCCAGAGGTACCCTCTCTGCAATCTCCAGGCCATAACCGGAAAGGGCGATATATTTGGTGGGATTATTGGTTATCAATCGCAGTTTTTTGATTCCCAGGCTTCTCAGTATCTGGGCACCGATTCCATAATCTCTCTGGTCAGCCCGGAAACCCAATTCAAGATTGGCCTCTACCGTATCCAGTCCGTGTTCCTGTAGCTTATAGGCTTTAATCTTACCGGAGAGCCCGATGCCCCTGCCTTCCTGGTTGATGAGATACAACAGAACACCCACCCCTTGATGATCAATCATTTCCATGGCCCGGCTCAACTGGTTGCCACAATCACATTTCAGAGACCCAAAGGTATCACCGGTCAAACATTGCGAATGCACCCGGACCAGAACCGGTTCTTCGGTCTTTATATCCCCTTTTACCAGAGCCACATGGGTTCCCTGGTGGAGCTGATCCTGAAAAACCTTGATCTTGAAACTCCCCCAGCGGGTGGGAAGATTGGCTTCGCTGACCTCTTCTACCAGAGTCTCTTTTTGAATCCGGTACTTGATGATCTCTTCGACAGTGATGATGGGAATATCAAAGACATGATAAAATTCAATCAGATCAGGCATCCGCGCCATGCTGCCATCTTCTTTCATGATTTCACAGATGACTCCGGAGGGATTCAGCCCGGCAATTCTGGTCAGGTCAAGGGAGGCTTCGGTCTGGCCGGCTCGGATGAGCACACCTCCATTTTTGGCTCTCAGCGGAAAAATATGCCCCGGTTTGGCCAGATCATCCGGTTTGGTATCGGAATTGATCAAACACTTGATGGTTTCGGACCGATCATAAGCTGAAATGCCGGTTGTGGTGTTCTCCCGGGCATCCACCGATACCGTGAAGGGGGTTTCGAAATGAGATGTATTTTTATCCACCATCATGGGAAGCTGCAACTCATTGCTTCTTTTTTCGGTTAAGGACACACAAATCAATCCCCGGGCATGCTTGGTCATGAAATTGATGGCCTCCGGGGTCACCTCTTCCGAGGCAATCATCAGATCACCTTCATTTTCCCTGTCCTCGTCATCCACGATGATGATCATTTTTCCTTTTTTCAGAATCGCAACCGCTTCAGGAACAGTTATTAAATGATTTTTTTTCATTTTTTACTCGCTTTGAAGCTTTGATTATAAATATATTTTCCGATTAAATCAAGCTCCAGGTTGACCCGATCTCCAATTTTCAGAAACTTCAGGTTGGTGGTCTCCAGGGTTTGGGGAATGATCTCCACGGAAAAGAACGAATCCCTGGTTTCCGAAAGGGTCAAGCTGATGCCATTCAGTGCCACCGATCCTTTATAAATCAAAAAAGGCCGCCATTCACTGCGGGAAAAGGTAAAGGAAAACATAGAATGTTCCGGACTCCTGCTGATGGATCTGGTTCTCACGGTTCCATCCAGATGTCCGCTCACCAGATGACCGCTGATCAGATCATTCAGGGATAGCGGCAACTCAATGTTAACCACACTTCCCCTCACCAAATCACTAAAATGAGAAAGGGCCAGGGTCTCCCG
>DAOWKX010000221.1 GCA_030639705.1 Candidatus Aminicenantota bacterium | reverse complement strand
ATTCTTCTTATAAATCGATTTATTGATAATAATTTTTAATTCATCAAGATTAAACGGTTTGATAATGTAATCCTCCGCACCCAGCTTCATGGCCTCAACCGCATCATTTGTTGAGGCAAAGCCGGTGATCATAATTACCGGGATCTCTGAATCTATTGATTTGACTTTACGCAGCAATTCAATTCCGCTGATCTCAGGCATTTTAATGTCTGAAATGATCAGATCAAAACTCTCATTTTTAAGATTCTTCAGGGCGATGATCGGACTTTCAACCGCAACCACTTCGTAGCCTTCATTTTTTAACACAATTGAGAGCATATTGCGAATACTGGGATCATCATCAATTATTAATACCTTTATGTTTTTATCTTCCATTTTTTTACCTTTCTCTTATATTATTTGAAATCTACGATTACTTCGGTTCCAATATTTTTTTCTGAGCTTATTTTAATATCATATCCGTGGTCCTCAATAATTCTGCGAACCATAGCCATGCCTAGGCCAATCCCGGATGTGAACTTTGAATAAAAAGGATTGTAAATTTTACTCAATTCAGTTCTCTCCATTCCAATACCATCATCCCTGATGGACATAACAAAATGGTCTCCTTTTGTATAAATATTAATCTCTATCAAGCCTTTGCCATTCACTGCTTTTACAGAATTACTTATTAAATTCCAGATCAGTTGTTTAACCATTTCATTATCCCCGAAAACCATATTGTTTTTACCATACTTCTGGATAAACCTGACTTTTTTATTGTTCACCCGTATCAGTTCAATTATATCATCAATGATCTCAGAAAGATTTATTTTTGTCTTTTTGATTGGCGTGACCTTGGTGAATTCCAAAAACTCTTCAATTGATTTTGAAAGCCGGTTTGACTCGGTAATGATAATATCCATTAGATTATTATATTCATCTTCCAACTGCAGTTTTTTTTGAAGAAACTGAACAGAACCTGAAATGGAGGCAAGAGGGTTTCTGATCTCATGGGCAATACCCGCTGCCATTTCCCCAATAACGGCGAAATGTTCCTTTTTATGCAAAACTTCTTCAATCTTTTTCTTTTCTGTCAAATCCATGATGATAAAAACATAAATTCTTTTGAATGAATAAATATTCTTTAACAACGAAACAGAAATTCCCAGTATAAGTTTATTGATCTTTTTTTCAAAATAATATTTATGATGAGAATCGGTAATTCGTTTTAGTTCTTTTTCATCATTGGGAGATAAAATAATTTTAAAGATATTACTCTTGCTATTCAAGCGCAATAACTGCTTTGATTTCTCATTATATGATATGATTTTTCCCTGGGAATCACAGGTGATAAATCCATTCTCCATCTTTTCCATTACCGTGTTATTGATTAATATCAGGTCTTTCAGGTTTTCCTGAATATTTCTGAGCTCCTCATCTGTCTTTTTGATTTTATCAAAATAATAGGAAGAGATCATTGCCACTGCCAAAAAGGCAATAAAACTCATCAGCAAATTATAAATAAAACTACTGAAAGAAATATCGGGTGCATAATTTGCCGAGTAAAAGGGAATGATCTCTAAATACATAAAATCGGACAAAATACCAAAAATAATAAAGGATAAGGTAGCAATATACAGGGTATCTCTTTTGGATAGAAAAATAGCAGAAGTGATGATGGGAAGAATATAGAGAAAATAAAAGGGGCTGACAATACCTCCGGAAAAATAGACCAACAGGGTTATCACTAAAATATCAATGAACAACTGAAGATAAATGTTGAACCTGAAATTTAAAAGTTTAAACAAGGGAAAGTATAAAATGGCAAAGAGCACGGCACCAAACAGAGATATAATAATGGGAAAAATTTGAGATGGGTATTCAGAAAAATTCATTAAAAATACAGAAATCAGGGCCAGCGCCGATAAGATAGCGATACGAATTGAATTCAGGAATACAAACCGGCTTCTGATACTTTTATCTTTTAAGAAAATCAAGGTAATTGAATCTTAGATTATACTCTTCCAATAATATCAAACATGGGCAAATACATGGCCACAATAATAGAGCCAACCAGACCGCCAAGGATCAAGATCAGAATAGGCTCCATGATAGAAATCAAGGTTGAAACCGCATTTTCAACTTCTTCATCATAAAAATCTGCAATTTTTCCCAACATGGCGGATAAGGATCCGGTTTGTTCTCCTACCGAGACCATCTGGGTGACCATGAATGGAAAAATCTTTGCCTCTTCCCAGGATTCCCACAATGGTTTTCCCTCCTGAACAGAGGCACGACTTTTAAGTACTGCATCTTCTATGATGGCGTTACCGGAGGTTTTGGCCGTTATAGTAATACTCTCAATAATCTCAACACCGGCATTTAAGAGTGTTGACATGGTTCGTGTGACCCGGGCCACACCTAGCTTTAATAATAATGGACCGAATACCCAAAGTTTCAATTTAATTCTGTCCACAACCCGTCTACCTCTAAAAGTGGCATAATAGGATCGAAAGGCAAATATGAATATTCCGACACCAATAATAATAAAGAAAAAATAACTCTGGAAAAATTCAGATGCACTGAGAACAATCTTGGTGGGTATGGGCAAGGAAGCACCCAGTTGAGCAAACATATCTTCAAAGATCGGAACCACTTTCCAGAGAATAAGAGCAGTAATACCCACAGCCATGATTAAAACGGCGATGGGATAAGCCATAGCCGACTTTACCTTGGCAGTTAATCTGGTCATATTTTCAATATACTGGGACAATCTTAATAAGATAGTATCCAGACTTCCGGATGCTTCTCCTGCCTGGATCATACTGCAATAAAGCTCATTAAACACCTTGGGATGTTTTCGTAAGGCATTGGATAAATTTGATCCGGATTCGACATCCTTCCTGATTTCCGAAAGCACTTCCTGAAAATATTTATTCTTCTGCTGTATCGCCAAGATTCCAAGTCCCTGGGTAATGGGAAGACCGGCATTAAACATCACAGATAGTTGACGGTTAAAGACCGATAGTTCCCTTAGAGTGACTTTCTTTCTCTGCATTCCGCCCGCAAATGGAACTTGGACCTGAATCTTTTTCTTATCTACACTGAGAACCTGGATCGATTCTTTTTCCAATGCGGCAATCACTTCCTGAGGTGATCGAGCGACTCGTTCACCTTCAACAATATTTCCAACTTTATTTTTTCCTTTATATTTATAAATAGCCATTTTTCCCCCTTATCTCCCTTGAAAATTATTTGACCCGAAACTCTGAGAGGATTCAACACTGCCGCTATAACGTTGTCTGAATTGACTGGATAAGGAGCTTGGACCTCTTTTTATTAAGTCTGCCAATTCCTCTGGATTATGGGAAACCGATATAGCAAGTTCATTGCTAATTTCTCTTCTGAAATACAGATTTGCCAAGGATTGATTAAAGGTGATCATACCATATTTCTCCTGTCCGGTTTGCATGGTAGAATAAATCTGATGTATTTTGTTATCTCTGATCAGATGGCGAATGGCTGAATTGGGTATCAGGACTTCAACGGCCAAACACCTTCCCCTGCCGTCAGCCCTGGGTAATAGCGCCTGAGTAACAATTCCCTCCAGGTTCATCGACAGTTGGGTTCTGACCTGATCCTGTTGATGAGGTGGAAACACATCAATAATTCTGTTGACGGTCTGTGATGCCGAATTGGTATGTAATGTGGCAAAGGTTAAATGACCGGTTTCTGCAATAGTGATCGCAGATTGAACGGTTTCTAGATCTCTCATCTCTCCTATCAATACGACATCAGGGTCCTCTCTTAAAACCGACCGAAGAGCAGCTTCAAAGCCTTTGGTATCGACATTCAATTCTCTCTGATTAACAATTGCTTTGCGATGGGTATGCAGGTATTCAATCGGATCTTCAATGGTTATTATATGAACAAGTCTCTCTTTGTTAATTTTGTCTGTTAAGGCCGCAAGAGTCGTTGTTTTACCAGAACCGGTGGGGCCTGTCACCAAAACCAATCCTCTGGGCCTGTCAGCCAGTGTGGAAACCACATGAGGTAGACCCAGTTTATCAAAGCTCCATATTTCATATGGTATCCGTCTGAAAGCACCGGCAACCGCCCCTCTCTGCATATAAACATTGGCTCTGAAACGGGCAACGCCTTTAATACCGAAGGAAAAATCCAGTTCCCAGTTCTCTTCAAATTTATGTTTCTGAGTATCATTTAAAATACTGTATATGATCTGTTTGGTCTCAGCCGGACTCAGGGGTGGATGTTCGATCCTCTTTATACTTCCATGTACCCGGATAACCGGGGCAGTATTGGTTGTGATATGAAGGTCTGTTCCCCCTTCATCAACCATTATTTTTAATAATTGTGGAAGCGGTAATGCCATTCATCTTCTCCTTAAATTTTCGAAGTTTCTCTCAATACTTCCTCAATAGAAGTGATTCCCGATTTTATTTTGTTAATCCCGCTCTCTCGTAATGTCAACATACCTTTTTCCTTGGCTTTCATTCTTAACTCCGAGGTGGATACGCCAACCATTATTAACTCTTTTATTTCATCATCAATTTCCATCACTTCATATAAGCCTATTCTTCCTTTATAACCCGTATTGGTGCACTTCTCACATCCAGTGGGTTCGAAAATTTTTACTGACTTTGCTTCTTCCGGAGAAAAACCGATATCAATTAATGTTTGAGGAGGGACCTTGGATTCTTTTCGACATGAATTACATAACCGTCTTACCAGGCGCTGGGCCACCACCAATCGGACAGCGCTTGAAACCAGAAATGGTTCAATTCCCATGTTGATTAACCTGGCAATTGATGATGGTGCATCATTGGTATGCAAGGTCGATAAAACCATATGTCCGGTCAAAGCTGCTTTGATTGCGATATCAGCAGTCTCAAAATCTCTGACCTCACCCACAAGTATAATATTGGGGTCCTGTCTTAAAAAAGATCTCAAACACGCCGGAAAAGTCAATCCGATTTGCTCTTTTATGTTAACCTGATTAATTCCGAAGATATTAAATTCAACTGGGTTTTCAGCTGTTAAAATGTTGACTTCTTCATCATTTAGCTTTGACATTGCTGAATAAAGGGTATTGGTTTTTCCGGATCCTGTGGGGCCGGTTACCAGAACAATGCCCCACGGTTCACTGATATTACTCTCAAATTTTTGTAAGGAAAATTTTTCGAAGCCCAATTTGGTCATGTCAAGCATTAAATTATCTTTGTCCAGGATCCGCACCACAATTTTTTCTCCATGAATGGTGGGAAGGGAAGATACTCTCATATCCACCAGTTTTACCTGTTCATTCACCTCCAATTTGGTCTTAATTCGACCGTCCTGGGGAAGCCTTCTCTCTGCAATATCAATTCCTGAAATTAACTTTACCCGGGACAGTATTTTATTCTTCAAATTCATCGGGGGGGTCATGTATTCGTGTAAAACACCATCAATCCTGAATCTGACTCTGAATACTTTTTCGTAGGGTTCAAAATGAATATCAGAGGCCCCCTTGGAAATCGCGTCTTTAAATGTGAGGTTCACTAATTTTACAGCTGGAGCATCTTCATCAAGGTCAGCCTCTCCCAGCATATCTTCTTCTTCTTCCTCGATCAATTCTATTGAGGCATCATCATCCAGTTCGATCTCTTCCAGAAATTTTTGGGCTTCAATTCCGGTTGAGGAACCGTAATACTTATCTATCGCCTCTAAGATAGAACTTTCCGGTGCGATTACCGCTTGAATTCTCAGATTTGTAGAAAACCGGATTTCTTCCTGAACAAATAAATTGGCTGGATCCGCCATGGCCAAGGTCAGAATCGATCCGATTCGATGAACCGGTAGAACAATGTGTTTTCGCGCGATTTCAGGCTTAATAAGTTCTGCAATTTTTTCATCAATATCAAATTTTGACAGATTTATTGAGGGATAACCGAATTGTTTACTCAGTACCTGAGAAATATCCTCCTCCATCACATACCCCAGGCGAATCAAAATACTGCCAAATTTTCCTGGCTCTTTTTTCTGTACTTCCAGGGCATGCTGAAGGTTTTCTTCTGTAATTCTTCCATCTTTTATGAGTAATTCACCGATTTTCATTCTCTCATTCTCTTTAGCTTATACAGTAATAATATAAAAAAAGCCCATGTATGTCAAATAATAAGCCAATTATAAGTCTTTTTCAACATATTAATTAAACATAAAAAAACCAGAAATGGCCATATTGTTGACTGCCCCCCCGCTATCAATTCCCAGGGCAAAATCCACTAAAATTTTGCTCATATTAAAACCGAATCCCAGGCCGTACAGGCAATTGGACCGGCTACCCAGAAAATATTGCTCGGTTAAATCACTTAGAAAACCGGCTCTTATGAACAGTTTATTTTTGAAAAAACCTTTCTCCACCCCCAGAGAAATAAGCTGAACATTCTCTCCGTTATAAAACAGATCTGTTTTATTGAGATCAATATCCAGATAGATTCCCCACTGAAGGTCGGGTCTGAAAGCCAGGCCAGCTGTGAGCCGTCTTTCCAGTATGATATCCCTTTCCGTGGTAACCAGAGTTGGATTACCTGCATTTCTCATCATAAGGCCACACTTGAAGTAATTCCCAATATCTACCGACAATGATAAATCAACATTCAATTTATTAAATGATTCTTCGGCGTCATCCCAGGCATATTCAAGATATTGGTCGGTCGAGTTATCAGAATTAAATATATCATCCACAATTGATGTATAAAATTCAGTTATTTTGCCATACATATAATGCAAGCTGATACCGAAACTCATACCTCTTGAAATATTAAGGGCATAAGACAAGGAAAACTGGGTATATCTTAATCCCAAGAAACTCATTTTCAAAGATGCAATATCTTCATTGGTTATATCATTGACGGATTTATTAAATATGGTAGTGGATGTGGGATTCATCACAGCCGTATTAACGAAAGAGGTAGCGAAACCATAATCTTTGGAAACCAAGCCGGGGATGTTTGCCCGAAAACCATGCAACCCGTGTTTGGAATCGAAAAGATCATTCAATTTATTAAATAGAATTTCTTTTTCATTTATGGTCATTGAAGAAATATTTTTCAGATTATATCTCAGAACTTCATCCAACCTTTCTTTAAAATCCCGGTAATCAAAATAACTGTATTGAAACTGATATCCGCTTAAAGAATGAGTTATTGAGGACAAAAGGGCAGGATTAATAAAGATGGTATTCACATCATAATTATATGCCAGAGAAGAATAACCCAATGATAGAGAGCGCGCCCCAAAAAACGTGGGAAAGACGGCAAAACCAGTATGATTTAAGACAAAAAATATGATCGCAACTAAAACATATTTTTTCATTTGAAAGAACTATACAATAAAACCTCTGAAATTGTCAACAAAAGGGCAATGCCTTAATTCACCATCAAATTTTTCGCAGGCTGTAGTCGCTATCCCTTTTCACTTTACCCAAAAACGTTTCTCGTTTTTGGGAGCGTTTCATCCCATTTTCGATATTGGCGAGAAATGGGATTCGCAAGCCGTTCAAAGGGAAGCCGACACACCTGCTTGATCTTGATTTTGGGGAAATATCCAAATTTAGGTGGTGAATTTTGGAATGCATTTCATTAGTTGATTGTTAGGTCTGTCTTTTTTTAAGCTGGTTTGAAATGTTTTCTTTAACAATTTGATGGGTGCCTTTTTTTTCAAATAATCTTCTTAGTTTGTCCATGCTTAAAAATGGAATAATATCCAGTAAAATCTTGATGGGAGCTTGACTATCTCTGGAGATTGCTTCGGCAAGAACAGGTCTTCTGGGCCATTGGGTGACTGCGAGTGCATTGTATAAAGTGTACTTCTGTTGCTTTCTGTTCAAAAATTTTAATACCAGCTCTTCGGTACATTCGCAATTACCAAAAATGACCTTCAGGACTTTTTCATCATTTTCTTCAAGAAAATTCTCCAATACTTGAATCGGAGATTTTTTTAAATAAGATATTTTTTCTCCCAGCGGCAACCTCTGGTACCTGATTTTAAACTCAATCTCCGCTTTTTTACGGATAAATGGATTTGTTCGTCTATTTTTGATCACCCGTATGATATCCATGGAAAACAGATGATGGATGATGTTCAAAGCCACTTTGACGGGAAATTTTGGATGCTGCACCAGCTGAAACTGAATTCGATAATTATCCCGGTTTTGATCAAATATATCGATCAGCTCTTTTTCCAGAACACTCCCAAAGCGTAATCGCCTTATAATCTCAACTTCACTTTGTTTCAATTTAATAACAAATCAATAGAATAAACACAATGACCCATAGGACAATATTGAGTGAAAAAGGTAGATCTGAAAAAAAAACCTCCTCCGGGCTCTCTCCTTTCTCTTTTGTATATACCAGGTATAAATAGCGAAATATTCCGAATACTACAAAGGGAATGGTAAAAAACAGTTTTTCGGTGTCAAATTTTTGTTGAATTCCGGGATTGAGCACATACATGATGTAGGAAATCAGGGTGGTGGCGATGGTTACGGAAATCAACTGATCCAGAAGAGAGATATTGTATTGTTTCAATGTTTTCCTGGTATTGACTTCAGCAGGTGACACATTTAATTTAACCATTTCCTGCCTTCTTTTAACCAGGCCCAGAAAAATAGATATTAAAAAAGTCATAATCAATATCCAGGGAGATAATTTGATATTATCAACCACCCCACCGATCAATACCCTCAATACAAATCCGATTGCAATAATTAATACATCAAGAATAACAACTTTTTTTAAATAAAAGGTATATAAAAGATTGATGGCAATGTATATAATGGAAATCAGAAAGAAATCAACATTAAACCTGTATATCAAAATAAGATCCAGTATTAATAATATCAATGCTCCGATTATGGCTGTCTTTACCTTTAAACTCCCTGATGCAATCGGTCTTTGGGACTTTACGGGATGGAATCGATCACTATTTTTGTCAACACAGTCATTAAAAATATAAATACATCCGGTGACAAATCCGAATAGTATAAAAGCAATTATCCCGTTTTTTACATATCGAAATTGAAAAAAATGGAGTCCAAAAATCATGGGCGCAAAGATGAAGATATTTTTTACCCATTGTTGTTTGAATCTCAAAGATTTAATAAACGGGATAAGAACGCTCATTTTGCTATTATACCAATTTTCAAAAAGTCTACCAAGTCGGAAAGAAATATTTCAAGCCTGAACTTATTTAAAAAAGTGATTTTTGTTCTTTTGACTTATGGATATCAAAATGCTTCAGGGCTTTTTCAGTGGCCATTCGACCCCTGGGAGTGATATTCAAATATCCCTGTTGTACCAGAAAAGGTTCATACACGTCCTGGATGGTTTCTTTTTCTTCCTGAACCGAAGTCGAAATAGTTGACAGACCCACAGGACCTCCGGAAAATTTTTCGATAATGGTTAAAAGAATTTTTCGATCGATTTCATCAAAACCCATCTCATCGACCTCAAGCGCATCGAATGAACTTTCGGTTATCAGGAGATCAATGATACCCTCACCTTTAACCTGGGCAAAATCCCTTACCCGCTTTAACAATTTGTTGGCTATCCTGGGTGTTCCTCTTGAACGCTGTGCGATCTGATCAGCAGCTTCAGCATCAATTTTAATATTCAAAATGTTAGCACTTCTTAATACAACCTCAATCAACTCTTTATGGCTGTAAAAATCAAGATGAATCAAAATTCCAAATCGATCTCTGAGTGGTGATGACAGCAATCCGGTTCGGGTAGTAGCCCCGATTAAGGTAAAGGGACTAATGGAAATTGAAATATTTTTGGCACCGATTCCTTCACCAATGATCACATCCACCTGAAAATCCTCCATAGCTTTATAGAAAATCTCTTCAAGCGATGTTTTCAATCGATGAATTTCATCAATAAACAAAATATCATACGGTTCCAGCTCTGTTAACAGAGCAGTCACATCACCCTTTTTATCCAAAACGGGTCCTGAGGTCTGTTTGATCTGAACCCCCATTTCTCCGGCAATAATGGTTGCAAGAGTTGTCTTACCCAGTCCCGGAGGACCATGAAAAAGAACGTGATCAAGCGGCTCTTTTCTATGAATTGCCCCTTTGATATAGGTTTTCAAATTTTCAACTTTCTTCTTCTGCCCAATAAAATCACGTATAAATGACGGCCTCAGGTTATTTTCAAATTTAATATCTTCTTTTTTTTCCGGTGGTAATATCTGTGATTTTGTCATATCTTTCTGATCTGTTTTAAAATCCGCTTAAATAAAACCTCGAATGAGGTTTCTTCAGGATTTTCCTTAACCATCTTTTCAACGGTCCCAGTAACACTCCGGGATAGAAAACCAAGATTAACCATGCCTGAGACCAAATCTTCTTTCATCTTCACCATTTTATCATCCATTTTATCTTCTTCAAAATCCAGTTTCCCGGTTAATTCCAGGATGATCCTCTGAGCGGTTTTTTTCCCGATTCCCGGAATTGAAATCAATTTCGACACATCACCACTGTTTATGGCATCGGTGAGTTCCGGAATTGAAAATGCAGAGATAAATGAGAGGGCTGTTTTCCCACCCACTCCGGATATGGAAATCATTTTTTCAAAAAAAGTCTTTTCTTTCAGTGATATAAAACCATACAGATAACTCTCTTCCTCTTTATGCCGAAACACTGTATGTAATAATATTTCTTTTTCGTTTTTGAGTGTGGAATAACTGGAAACCGGATAGAACACATGGACAATAAATCCACAGCCTGTATCCACCCAGACCTCTCCCGGTGATATTTGACAAATAGTACCCTTTACTCCGGCAATCATTTTACCTTTAATAGATGACAATATGCCACGGCCAGGGCGTCACTCTCATCATTCCCGATTTTTTTTTCTTTAATCTGCAATAGAATCTCCATGGTTCTCTTCACCTGTGATTTTAAGGCATTTCCGTTTCCAGTGACTGCCAGTTTCACCTGCCTTGGCGAATAAGAAATCAAATCCAGTTCATTCAGTATCAGAAATCCCAGGACCACTCCTCTCACTTTTGCTAATACATTCATCGAGCTAATGTTCTTTCCTAAGAAACCCTCTTCAATGGCGGCTTCATTTATCGAAAAAATAGAAAAAATCTCATCCAATCTTTTCCATAGTGTTTTCATCCTGGCATTAAACTGCTTCTCTTTTAATTTTATTTCTTCTGAATGGACATAGCGAATCGTTCCATTTTCCTTTTTAAGTATCCCAATTCCAAAACAGACTGAGCCAGGATCAAATCCGAGAAGCACCATCAACTATCTTGATACCTTTCGATCTCTTCTTCACTAATATCAAAATTAGCCCACACATTCTGGACATCATCCAGGTCTTCGATTTTCTCAAACAAGCGTAACATTTGCTCAGCCTGTTTCCCCTCAAGTTTAACAAAAGAAGATGGAATCATGGTAATCTCAGAAGATTCTATTTCTAAATTCTTCTCTTTGATAATCTTCAATACCTGGTCAAACTCCTCAACCGAGGTGATAATTTCATGGGTATCACCTTCAGATTTCAAGTCTTCAGCTCCCACATCCAGTACGATTTCCAGCAATTCATCCTCATCAATGATTCCCTTGGGGACAATGATCAATCCTTTTCGGGTAAACATCCAGCCCACACAGCCTTTTTCCCCCAGAT
The DNA here is from genome assembly GCA_030639705.1 of Candidatus Aminicenantota bacterium. Lineage (GTDB taxonomy): Bacteria > Acidobacteriota > Aminicenantia > UBA2199 > UBA2199 > CAZOWT01. The sequence continues at coordinate 4,232 of DAOWKX010000221.1, read as the reverse complement.
TTCCATTGTATTTGCTGAACATATGTCTGACTTCTGCGACAGACCTATTCCTATTGTCTGTTAAAATTTCAACCAATATGGCCACTCCCCCGGGTCCATATCCTTCATAGGTAACCGCTTCATAATTCACCCCATCCAGTTCCCCGGTTCCCCGTTGAATCGCCTTTTTGATGTTTTCATTGGGCATATTGACTGATTTCGCCCCCTCGATAGCCTGTCTCAAACGGGGATTTAAATCTGGATCACCACCACCGGATCTTGCAGCAATGGTAATTTCTTTGATATAGCGGGTGAATATTTTTCCCCTCTTGGCATCCGTTGCTGCTTTTTTATGCTTAATAGAATGCCATTTTGAATGACCGGACATGTTTAACTCCTTAAACTGATTTTTTTTATTTCCCTGGCCAGGAAAGTCTGTTTAAATCCCTGTCTGGCTTTTTTTAACATCTTTTTTAATTTAAAATCAGAGTAGTCTGGATCATAGTGAAACAGAAATAACTTTTCAACCTTGCAGGTAAGGGCATTTTGAACTGCCATGGAATAGGTACTGTGACCAAATCCTATCTTCGAATTATCGGGATCATAATAATCAGAATTAAAGTATTGAGAATCATGGATCAAAATATTGCTCTCTCTGACGAATTCAACCACATCCTCTCCAAAGCCATCCGGCGATTCCACATCAGTGGCATAAACCAGATATTTATTATTTACACCCAATTTATATAACAGGACACCTGACAAGGGATGAGAGTCTTCCTTTTTATAATCAATCATTATCTTCTGACCGATGATAATGGTTTTTTCATTTACCAAAGGCAGTCTGATGATTTTAAATTTCGCCTTGATACCATTGTTACTGATTGGAGATATGGGATCATTAAACAGAGAATATATGACACTCTCAACCTGAATATCCTGGTAGTCCGGGCAATATAAATTGATTTCATACTGGCTATCAAACAGCGGATTGAAAAAGGGAAGCCCCTGAATATGATCCAGATGCAGATGGGTTAAAAAAATATCTATTTTTGCTTTTGGATTTCCATTCACTTCTAAATGATTACCGATATTAATAATTCCTGTACCGGCATCAAATATAATAGAGTGCTCATCATTCTTTATGAGTATGGATGATGTGTTTCCCCCATATTTGATAACACTTTTATCCGGAACAGGGTAACTCCCTCTGACTCCATAAAACCAAAGACATACATCGTTCATCATAAAAGATTTTTTAATATTTTATATACACAAAATTCACCGCACATTGAACAGGCATCTGTACTGGAATGTCTGCTGGTTCTTATTTTTCTGAACTTTATAGGATCAATACTGTATTTCTCCTGTTTCTGCCAATCCAGTTCTTTCCTGGCTTCAGCCATCCGATTATCATGTTCCAGAATATTGGGAACACCTTTGGCTATATCAGCAACATGGGAAGCGATTCGTGAGGCAATGATTCCGTTTTTTACATCATCTGAATCGGGGAGACCCAGGTGTTCATTAGGGGTAACATAGCATAGAAAGTCAGCTCCTGCCGCACCTGCAATAGAACCTCCTATAGCTGAGGTGATATGGTCATACCCCGGAGCAATATCGGTGACAATCGGACCCAGAACGTAAAAAGGGGCATTCAAACAAAGGGATTTCTGTAACTTGATATTCATATCAATCTGATCAATGGGTAAATGTCCCGGTCCCTCTACCATGACCTGTACACCAGCCTCTCTCGATCTTTTTACCAATTCTCCCAGGGTCAATAATTCTTCTATCTGGCCCCAATCAGATCCATCAGCCAGTGAGCCTGGCCGTAATCCATCACCCAGTGACAGGGTGACATCATAATTTTTTGCAATTTCGAGAATCCGATCAAAATGTTTGTAAAAAGGATTTTCATCATTATTATGAAGCATCCAGCCGATCAGTAAAGAACCACCTCTGGATACGATTCCAGCCTTTCTTTTCTGCATTTTAACTCTATCGACCGCCTTGAGAGTCAACCCGGCATGAATGGTCATAAAATCCACACCATCTTCAGCTTGTTCAGTGATATAATCCAGCATCTCATCGATTTCCAGTTCGACAAATATTTTACCTTTTTTTACAGTATTTATACATATCTCGTAAATGGGGACATTTCCAAAGGGAATGGTTGCTTTGTTGAGTAATGCCCTTCTGATCTTTTTTATATCTCCACCTGTACTTAAATCCATCACTGTATCGGCTTTATAGGTGAGGACTATCTCCATTTTATCCAGTTCATTTCCGATTTGTTCAAAATCCCCTGAGGTACCGATGTTGGCATTAACTTTGGTCTTTAAAAATTTTCCGATTCCAATGGGATTCAAATTATGATGATTTTTATTTGCTGGAATAACAACCAATCCCTCGGCAACCAGATCTCTGAGCTTCTCTTCATCAGCGGCCTCCTGACCGGCCACTGTTTTTATCTCTGGGGTAACAATTCCATTTCTGGCTGCTTCAATCTGAGTCATTGCGTCATCTCTTATTGGTAATATTATATTATTTTAATTTGTAAATCAAGTAGAAAATTCCAGCTCACCTGCAAAATTGTCAATCTCCTTGACCCAAATCCGATTCCTAATATATTAACGGATTGAATAGCTCCAATCTTAAAAATATATTGACAAACATAAAAAAGGCATTTATCATATTTTTCAGGATTTGCAAAGGAAATCATCATGTCAATGGATTATTATAAAGTATTGGAAGTTGGAAAAAACGCTTCTAAAGGCGAAATCAAAAAAGCCTATAGAAAACTGGCAATGAAATACCACCCGGATAAAAATAAGGATAATAAAGAAGCGGAAGAAAAATTTAAAGAGATCAGTGAGGCCTATGCGGTTCTGAGCAATGATGAGAAGCGAAAACAATATGATCAGTTCGGTGCCGAAGGTTTCTCAAGGCGTTTTTCTCAGGAGGATATCTTCCGGGGATTTGACCTGGGCAGTATATTCAGGGAGTTTGGCCTGGGAGACAGCTTTTTTGGCAATGATCTGTTCTCAAACCTATTTGGGGGAGGCCGAAAAGCGAGAGAACAGACTTTCAACTTCAATTCCCGCTCCCCTCAGCATGCAGAAGCAGAATTACATGTCAGTCTGCAAGATATCGTCTTTGGAAGTACAAAAAGAATTTCCTTTAAAACACCTCAGAGCATAGAAAATCTGAACGTCAAAATTCCAATTGGCCTAGAAGCAGGACAGAAACTGCGGCTGAAAGGCAAGGGACCCGCAGATCCCGTCAGCGGACAGCGGGGGGACCTCTTTTGTAAAATAATGATCGAGCCCCATCCCCGGTTTCAAAGAAAGGGCAATGATTTGGTTCATGAAGTAAAAGTGAATATCAGCACCCTGGTTCTGGGAGGTAAAGTACGGATTACCACTCTGGAAGGGAAAACCATCGAATTGAAAGTCCCTCCCTACACCCAGGACAATGCCTGTTTGCGAATCAAAGGCAAGGGAATCCCTGCCTCCGGGAAAAAAGCAGCTGGAAATTTACTGGTCAGGCTTCATCCCAAAATCCCGACTCACTTAAGCCCTGAACAGAAAAAACTGTTTGAAAAACTCTCCGAACAGGGCTTGTAGATTCGTTATTTCACCTTTCTCTGAATCAATGAAACCGACCCGATTTTCCAGATTCCCCGGCCATAGGTGGCACATACCAGGGTATTATCCCGGGGATGGACAAAAAGATCCCAGACAAAGCAGGTTGGCAATCCGTTTGCCAGTGCATGCCAGCTCTGGCCTTTGTTCAGGGTGACATAAACACCAAAATCAGTACCCGTATATAAAATTTTATCTTTCTTTGGATCCTCAAATACCACATTTACCGGTCCGCCCGGCAGGTTGGCTGAAATATCAACCCAGGTCCGGCCAAAATCCGTAGATTTGTACAAGTAGGCATTGAAATCATCATCCCGCCTGCCATTCAGAGAAACATATACGGTTCCTAATTCATAGGCCGATGCCACCACTCTGGATACATGCTTCTTAATGGGTAAGCCCCTGGTGATTTCTCTCCACTTTAAACCGTGATTTTCCGTACACCAGACCCGGCCGTCATCGGTTCCCACAACCAACAACCCAAATTTCAGGGGAGATTCAGATATGCTTGATATGGTGGCAAAGGATATTTTTGCCGGGGAGATTCCCTGTTGATCCGGATCATTATAAGTCAGGTCATTGCTTATTCTCTCCCAGTCATCCCCT
>DAOWKX010000068.1 GCA_030639705.1 Candidatus Aminicenantota bacterium | reverse complement strand
TCTTTATATTTATTCTTCTGGAATAGGAACCAGCTAAATCTCCCACCAACTTTTCAAAAGATGGTGGTTTATTGAACGGATCCTCCTTTAATATATCAAGCAACTTTTCTGTCTTCTCTCTTAACCCAGCAGCGGACAACTTCTTGGCGTCTTTTTGTGCCTGCTTTGTATACACAAGCTTCCAACTCACCAATCAATTTCCTCAGAACATTCCTCAATTGGAATCTTTATACCTTCACGAATTGATTCTCTCATCCCAGGTATTGATAACAAGAATAATGTTTCTTGAATCGCGCTCCAATCTTCTTCTGAAATCAATACAGCATTTGAACGTTTTCCTTTAATTGTTACAGGTACATGAGAACTGGCTATTTCATCAATAAGACGATAAATCCTTATTCTTGCTTCAGTTACTGTAATTGTTGCCATTTTAATACTCCCATAAATATAGTACGACATATGGTACGTTTTGTCAACTAAATCTTTTAAATAAAGGGGTCAAGTCTTTGCTTGACTCATTTAAACATGATGAACATATCCATAAAAAAGAAGTATAAAAATGTCCGTTTCGATTCTTCATTTAGCTATAACATTGAGTGAAGCTGGTTTAGATCCCATGGTTTCAAACCAGCAAACCTGTTCGGAAACCAGGTCAAAGATTAACCTGAATCGACCTTTTCGGGATATTTTCAAGCGGAGTTCCTGTTGCCCCTTTTCTCCGGGCAGAAATGGTTTTTCCAATCTCTGACGAAAGTAATCGTTATCAATCAATTTCCCCCTGTGATCGTATAGATGGGCACCAATAAAAACGGTGCCTATATCCCGGAGGCTTTGATTCAGCCATTTGGAAGAGCCTGAGTTTTCAATATTTATATTGAGGGTAAATAACATATTTACCGGGATTTGAAGCTGGTTGGGAGTAATTGAAAGACGATGAGAAAGTCCTTCTGATATGCGGCTATCAGCCAGATAGTTCCCCTTGATCAGAAAAAAAATGGGATACTGACGGGTAGAGTCGGTGAGATGATTATGAACTGTCTTGGGAATTTTTTTCTTATTGGAAATAATTATATAGTCTTTATAATTGATATTCAGGTCCGGGTGGGAAAAATGTTTGAAATAAATTTGAGAAAATCCAATATTCCGGGCTTTTTCCCAGAGGGTTTCAATGACCAGATCATTTTCCAAAATCTGGAAGGTTCGCATTTCCCTCTGGGATTGAGGAGAACGAGAATGTTCAGGTCCAACCTCTGCAAAACCGATAATTCCTCCCGGCTTCAATACCCTGAAAAACTCTTCGAGTATATCATCAGGATTCGGCACATGGTGAAAGGTATCCAGAGAAATGATGCGATCCACAGAACTATCTTCAACAGGAATCTCTTTCCCATCAAAACAGAGGAATCTGGGAGGCTCAATCGGCTGGGTAAGGGGTGGTAGTTTGGAGAATAACTCCTGCCCTATTTTTAGAGCTGTACTGGATGGATCGATGGAAATAGTCACACAATGAAGTTCGTTTAAAAATCGGGATAGCCAGCAACTCCCGGCCCCAAAATCAAGCACCCGCATCCCTTTTCCCAATCGAAGTCCCGAGAGAAGCAAGCCGGTTTTACACAGGAGATATGGCCCTTCAGCCGTATCATGAAAGGGCTTTTTTAAAAGGGAATTGTGATCTCTGATGGATCGAAAATAATTTTCTGCCGACTGTAATAATCCCTCAATCCCATATTTTTTTATCATATCCTGCGGCCTAATTCGATCTGTCATAAAACATCTCCTAAATGGGAATTCAGCAGATATCCCTCTTTAAATGTTAAGTAAAACAGTGCCGGGAAATTTAACCCAGAATAATATTGACTTAAACCAAATGTGGCCATTTATTTCTTGATGGTCTGGTCTCTTTCCACCCCAACTGAAATATATTTAACGGTGATTTGGATATAATCTTCGATAAATTGGATATATTCTCTGGCTTTTCCGGGAAGATCCTGGAAACTTCTGGCCTCACCGATACTCGTATTCCAACCGGCGAAGGTTTTTTCCACAGTTTCTACATTATCAAGATAATCCAGAGATGTATCAAAAATTTGGTTCCTGACCCCTTTATACTCATAATGTGTGACCAGCTTAATTTCTTCAAAATCATCCAGAACATCCAGTTTGGTAATAAATATCTCATCCACCCCATTCACCATAATCGCATATTTCAAGGCCACCAGATCCAGCCATCCCACCCGTCTCGGCCGTCCGGTAGTGGAACCAAACTCATTTCCTTTCTGTCTTAATCGTTCAGCTTCCTTTTTAAACAATTCGGAAGGAAAGGGACCCCCGCCAACACGAGTGGTATATGCTTTTGAAATCCCGATGACTTTCTCAACCGCCTTGTGAGATATACCGGTTCCAGTAAAAATCCCACCGATGGTGGAGTTTGAAGAGGTTACAAATGGATAGGTTCCCAGGTTAATATCCAGAAGAGCCCCCTGGGCTCCTTCAAATAAAATGGATTTGCCTTCTGAAAGCAATTGATCCAAAAGATACGTGGTGTTCAAGGTATATTTATGTAAAAATTTTCCTGCCTCAATAAACTCATCAATATAGGAATCAAGGCGAACTCCCTCTCCGTTAAAATACTGCATCATTTTATTGTAATAATCATCCAATGATTTTACTTGTTTTAGAAATATATCTTTATTCAGTAAATCACGAATAAAAAGAGCCCGCCGGCCGCATAAATCTTCATATGCCGGACCGATTCCCCTCCTGGTGGTTCCGATCTTCACATATCGGGAACTTTCAAAAACAATGTCCAGCTTCTGATGAACCGGCAGAATTAATGGGGCAGCTGTACTTAAAAAAAGATTATTATCAGCAATCCCCAGATCATGAAGGTTTTTAATCTCTTTGACCAGTTGAAGTGGATTTACCACAACTCCATGTCCGATTATAGAAATTGTATCAGGGGTGAAAACACCAGAAGGTAAAAGATGTAAAATGACCTTCTGTCCCTGATAAAAAATAGTATGGCCAGCATTATGCCCCCCCTGATATCGAACCACTACATTAAATCGATTGGCCAGGTAATCAATGGCTTTACCTTTACCCTCGTCACCCCACTGAAGACCCAAGACCGCTGTATTCATCTTTATTCTCCTTTTCCCAAGGACTCCTGTTCTTTAAAAGAAAGTTCCCGGAGAGAATAGTCCTTGATCATTCTCAATCAAAAATATTTCATTTGTCAAAGCAATTGTGGATTGTATCAGAGAACCACCAGGAATGCAAATAATAAAAACTGGTTTATTTTTTTAATAAAATATTCTATAATGACACCACGGAGGATTAAATGGAGTTTCCCGATCTTTTGGATAATTTTTTACGATATGTCAAAATTGATACCCAGTCTGATGAAGAATCAAAATCTTTTCCATCAACAAAAAAACAATTTGACCTGGCCAATCTATTAAAAAAAGAATTGGAAAAAATGAAACTTGAGGATGTAAAAATGAACAAATGGGGATATGTACTGGCCACATTGAAAAGCAACCAGGATAAAAAAGTTCCCACCATAGCACTCATCGCCCATATAGACACCTCTCCGGATGTCTCTGGAAAAAATGTGAGTCCCCGGATACATAAAAATTATAATGGTCAGGATATTATTTTATCAAAAGAAGACAATATCATTTTGAAAACCAAAGAGAACCCTTATTTAAAAAAGCAGATCGGTAAAACCATAATCACTTCAGATGGAACAACTCTTCTGGGAGCCGATAACAAAGCAGGAATCGCAGAAATAATGAGCGCTGTCAATTTCTTAAGGAAAAATCCTGAAATTCCACGCCCCAATATTCGCATCCTTATCACACCGGATGAAGAAGTGGGGAGAGGAACAGAAAAAATAAAAACGAATGATATTGAGGCAGATTACGGATATACCATTGATGGTGAAAGACTGGGTGAAATAGAGGACGAAACCTTCTGTGCCGACTCGGTTGAAATCACTATCTCCGGCGTGAATGTTCACCCGGGATATGCCAAAAACAAGCTGGTTAATTCCATTAAAATCGCAGCAGAAATCATCGAACAATTCCCCAAACTGTCAATGTCACCGGAAACCACAGAAAAAAGAGAAGGCTATATTCACCCCCATCATATTTCAGGTGGAGTTGAAAAAACAATCATTAAAATTCTCATCAGAGATTTTCAAGAAAAGGGATTAAATGA
>DAOWKX010000086.1 GCA_030639705.1 Candidatus Aminicenantota bacterium | reverse complement strand
CCTCTTCGGTTTTACAGGCAGGATGAAACAATAATCCCAATAAAGCAACAACAACCAACAAAACAAGCAATTTGCTCTTCATGTTTTTTCCTCCTTCAAAAATCATTAGTTTTGTTGTATCATAGGAAAAAAAGAAAATCAAATCAATTTTGATTTCTTTTTGATTTTTTTATTAATCATAAATATCTTTAGACTTTGATGATCAATCTGATAGAAGGACCATATAATCGAAAGTGATTATCTCATCTGGAAAATGCTTTATTTTCATACACATTCCCAAAACCGCCGGTTCATCTATTTTCCGGGCACTGATGCAGTACAATGATGCGCCGGATACTGATGAAAATAGGCATATTGAGTTGATGACAATCTGTAAAAGATATGCCCATCTGGGGATTCACTCCGGTTGTACATCTGATGAAGACCGAAATAAATCCAACAATGATCTGGGACCACTGGGAAAATTTTTTAAATTTGCTTTTGTGAGAAACCCATGGGACAGATTGGTTTCTATGTATTTTTACCGCATGCAACACAGAGAAATCCCCGAACATCTCCCGTTCTGCGAATTCGTGATGAAACGCAATGACTATCCTTTCGGTATATACAGAGAACAGGTCGAATTTATGGAGAACCGAAAAGGCGAGCTGGCTGTGGATTTTATCGGACGCTTTGAAAATTTAAAAAAGGATTGGGACAGGCTTCAATCCAGGATCGGAATTAAAAAAAAACTGGGCCATCTCAAACGCACCTGCCATATCCATTATCAAAGTTATTACAATCAGGAGTTGATTGATGAGGTGGCCAGAATTTACCCCAAGGATATTACCGAGCTTGGTTATCACTTCTAAAAAAAGTATTGAAAACAGGTGTCCACTTTTGAATTTTAAATGGCAAAACCACTGAAAATGCTTGACTAAATGGGAAAAATAGGAGAGAATATTGGGTTATTATTCTATGGAGTAAGCCATGTCCCAAGAAAACAAACCGAATTGGAAAAACACCCTGAACTTACCAAAAACCGCTTTTCCCATGAAAGCCCAGCTTAATCAGAAAGAACCGCAGATACTGAAAAAATGGCAGGATATTAATATTTATGAAAAAATTCTCAAGAAAAGAGAAAGTAAACCACTTTATATCCTGCATGACGGCCCTCCCTATGCCAATGGAAATATTCACCTTGGCCACGCCCTTAATAAAATCTTAAAAGATTTTGTCATCAAATCCAAATCCATGGAGGGATATCAAGCCCCATATGTCCCCGGATGGGACTGTCATGGCCTTCCGATCGAACACAAAGTTGACCAGCAATTGGGTTCAATGAAAGCTGAAATGAAGGTACTGCAAATCAGAGAGAAATGTAAGGCCTACGCCCTTAAATATCTAAAAATACAGAAGGATGAATTCATCAGACTTGGGGTTTTCGGAGACTGGGACAATCCCTATACCACACTTGACTATTCTTATGAATCAACGGTGATCGATTATTTCAAATCCTTTGTAAAAAACAAAAATGTATATCGTAAGAAGAGACCGGTTTACTGGTGTACTTCTTGTATGACGGCGCTGGCAGAAGCCGAAGTCGAATATGCAGACCACGCCTCATCTTCCATCTATGTGAAGTTTCTTTTAAAAGAGTTTCCGGATATTTTAAAAGAATATAAAGGCAAGGATGTTTTTGTTATGATCTGGACAACAACTCCCTGGACAATACCGGCAAATCTGGCCATAGCCGTACACCCGCAATTCGATTACTCGCTGTTTGAAATGAACGGCGAATATTACATTGCAGCCTCACGCCTCATTCCGGTACTCGGTGAGCTCTTGAAAAGCCCGACCAAAAAAATTAAAGAATTCAAAGGTATAGATCTGAAAGGATTAAATATCCGTCATCCCCTGTTTGACAGGGATTCACTTCTTATTACCACTGACTATGTCATTTTAGATCAGGGAACCGGGTGTGTTCATACTGCACCCGGACATGGAGAAGAGGATTACCGGGCCGGATTGGAATACAATCTTGATATCTATTCTCCGGTTGACCCGGCCGGGCTTTTTGATCAAACCGCAGGGAAATATGAGGGAAAAAATATCTTTGAAGCCAATACTGAAATTATTCAAGATCTGAAAGAAAAAAATCGACTGCTATATGAGGATAAAATTCAACACTCCTACCCTCATTGTTGGAGATGCAAAAATCCAATCATTTTTCGAGCCACAGAACAGTGGTTCATTTCAATAGACACATCTGAACTGAGGGCCAAAGCCTTAAAGGAAATAAAAAAGGTAAAATGGCTACCGGAGTGGGGTGAAGATCGAATTTTTAAAATGGTAGAAAGCCGGCCCGACTGGTGTATTTCAAGACAGAGAGACTGGGGAGTTCCCATTCCGGTCTTCTTCTGTAAAAAATGTAAAGAACCACTTCTCAGCCTTGAGGTGATAAACCGGGTAGAAAAACTTTTCAAAACCCAGGGTTCAAACTGCTGGTATGAATTAGATGAGACAGAATTCATCCCTGAAGGAACAAAATGTTCAAAATGCAACAACGATTTATTCGAAAAGGGACTGGACATTGTGGATGTATGGTTTGAATCAGGCTCTTCCTTCGGTATCCTGGACAGGTATCCAATGCACCAATTCCCATCGGATATGTACCTGGAAGGAGGGGATCAGTACAGAGGCTGGTTTCATTCTTCTCTTCTGGTTTCAACCAGCGCGAAAGGTATCTCTCCCTACAAAACTGTAATAACCCACGGTTTTACTCTTGATTTTGAAGGACGGGCAATGTCAAAATCACTGGGAAATGTCATCGAACCCCAGGACATCATTAAAGAGAAGGGAGCTGAAATATTACGTTTATGGGTTGCGATGATAAATTACAGAGAAGATGTTAAACTGGGAGACGAGCTTCTGATCAAAATAACCGAAAGCTATCGAAACATCAGAAACCGCTGGAGATTTATGTTAGGTGTTTTATCAGATTTTATCCCTGAAAAGCATTATATGGGTGACGAGAAACTGGGGGAAGTTGACCGGTATATTCTTTTTAAATTACAGCGAGTAAAGAAGAAAATCATCGAAGCCTATAAAAATTATGAATATCATATTGTTTTTCACACCATTTCAAATTTTTTCACCATTGATCTGAGTTCATTTTATTTAAACATAATGAAAGATAATCTATATTGCAACGCCAGAGATTCTGCGGAAAGAAGGGCTGCTCAATCCACTATTTTTAAAATACTGCTGGAATCCCTGATATTAATGGCTCCAATCATGTCTTTTACAACTGAAGAAGCCTGGGAGTTCCTTCCCGCATTTAAGGGAAAAGAAGTTTCCATTCATCTTCATGAATTCCCGGAAATTGAAGAACATTATTTTAAAATGGTAGATGAAAAAAAATGGGATCAGCTTTCCGGGATGCGGGATGATATATTCAAAAAAATTGAAGATGCCCGAAACCGGAAGACCATTGGAGATACTCTGGAAGCTGAAGTTACACTGGAACTCACTGCTGAGATGTTCTCTCTGGTATCTGACAACCTGGACCTATTTAAAGAAATCCTGGCGGTATCAAAAATCAATATTTTCCAAAAGGATAGCCAACAAATATTTATTCATAAATCAAAAGGAAAAAAATGCCCTCGATGCTGGAATTGGTTCGGTCAAGAAGCAACTTCAGGCACATCCAATGATCTCTGTTTTCGTTGCAACCAGGTGGTTAAGGAGTTAAAGATTGAATCTGAATCTTAAAAAAAAATATATTTTTATCATCGCACTCATTGTTGTAATCGACCAGATTTCAAAACTAATCATTAAGATCAACTTCACAATTTACAGTGAAGTAAATATTATAACAGGTTTTTTCCAGATCAGGTATGTGAAAAATTCCGGGGCGGTCTGGGGACTGTTTTCAAATACCCCCCACTCATTTATCCCAAAAGTAATAACCGGGCTTTCCCTTATTGCTTTAATCATCGTTGTCTATTATTTTGTAAAAATAAATCCTTCATGTATCCTGGAGCTAACCTCTTTGTCCTTAATTACCGGCGGAGCCCTGGGAAACAACATCGACCGCCTCTACCAGGGGTATGTCGTTGATTTTTTGGATTTCTATATCAGTAAATACCACTGGCCTACCTTCAATGTTGCTGATTTTTGTATCTCCAGCGGTGTTTTACTACTTATTTTTTCATTCTGGAGGGGAAATTGTGCCTCCATTAAATAAAATGAGGAGGGAGAAATGTTTCCAGTTCTGATAAAAATCGGCCCAGTGACTGTTCACACCTATGGTTTTCTTTTTGCCGTCGGTGTGCTCGCAGGAATTCTTTTTAGCTTAAGGCTGGCGAAAAAACAAGGCATTGATTCAAAAATCATGGTAGATTTATTCTTTTATATTATAATAATCGCACTTTTAGGAGCAAAAATTTTCCTGTTCATCACTGAAATGAAATTTTATCTGAACAATCCGGGACAGATTAAAACCTTAATCACTTCAGGCGGTATATTCTACGGGGGATTGATATTCGCCATTATATTTGCTCTCTGGTATATTAAAAAGAAGAACCTGAACACCAAAGTCATCGGGGATATCATTGCGCCCTCTCTCGCACTTGGTCATTTTTTTGGCCGACTGGGGTGCTTTTCGGCCGGGTGTTGTTACGGAAGACCTGCAGGAGATTCATTGATTGGCCTTAAGTTTTCCAGCCTGTATGCCCATAATCACACCGGCGTTCCTCTCAACACCGCCATATATCCCACTCAGTTGATGGAATCGATTTTGAATCTTCTCAATTTTATTATACTTATTGTTGTTTATAAAAAGAAAAAAATTGATGGTCTGATTTTCCCCATTTATATATTTAATTACTCTGTCATCCGATTCTTTATCGAATATTTCCGGGGCGACACAGACCGGGGATACGTTTTCGGCGGTATCGATCATGCCTTTACCAGCCTTTCAGTTCCACAACTCATAAGTATTTTCGGAATTATCATTTCAACAATTTTATTCCTGAATTACAAAAAAAAAGGTGCCCAAAAAAATAATCCTTAAAGCCAAAAAGAAATATTCCAGGATCGATCACTTTTTAAAGGAATCATTTCCCCATCTCTCAAGGTCCAAAATTAAAAAACTGATTGAGGAAAACCGGGTTCTGATAAACACAAAAACAGCGAGGAAGAAGCATATTGTGGTGTCTGCCAATGATGTTGTCGAAATTGAGTATCCGAATACCGATTCCAGTGATTCTATCGGTGAAAAAGAAATCAATCAAACGGAAATTCATTTGAAAAAATTATTTGAAGATGAACATCTTTTAATCATTGATAAACCGGCTGGTATTTCAGTACACCCCGGAGCTGGAAGACCTCAAAAGACCATATTAGATATATTCAAGGCCCGCTACCCCCAGATCGAAAAGATTAAAAACACAGATCGGCCCGGGATAGTTCATCGCCTTGATAAGGACACTTCCGGTATTTTAATTCTGGCAAAAGATCAATCTACCATGAAACAAATGCAAAAAAGATTTAAAAAAAGAGAGATAAAAAAAGAGTACCTGGCATTAATATCTGGAAAGATGAGGTATAAAAACGGTACGATTGATTCACCTATTGTCCGACATCGAAAAGACAGAAAAAAATTTACTGTGCCCTATCAAGAAAACAATGAAAAATCGAGAAAAGCAGTAACAGAATATTCGGTTCTTCTGGAATTCAATGATTTTTCTTATATCCGATTGACCCCTCTAACCGGGCGAACCCACCAGCTCCGGGTACATCTCTCTCACTATGGAAATCCAATTCTGGGAGATCCGATTTACGGTAAGCTTCACAGTTTCGAACGCCTGGCTCTCCACGCAACAAGAGTGGAATTTCATCACCCTGTTACCCGGAACCTCATCACAGTGAACTCCATTCTGCCTCTGTTGTTCAGTAAATATATGCAATCTGAAATACAAAAGAAAAAATTTTCCAAATAAAAAAAGCAATGAAATTTCTTCCATGAAACCAATTGAAACCAGAAGGAATCTATTATATAATAACCAACACAAACCATGAAACTTATCTTTTATTTTGGATTGATTACACTTGTTCTTTTTCAATGGTGTTGTTCAGATCATTCTGCCTCGACTGAAAAAGGAGATCTGGATAAAAGGGACACCCCTTCATTACAGGTGGATACCCAGGAGATTCTTGTTGTTGGCAATAAACACTTCACCAATTCGAATTTAAAAGAATTTATTAAAAATCAGTATCCTGATATCGCATCATCTTATAATAATCATAATTTACTTTCCCGTTTATTTGACATTTTTATCGAACAAGAAGTAATTCTGTATGAAATCGAAAAAGATAAAATCAATCTTGATAAAATTGAAACAAAAGATTTCATGGAAACACTTCAAATCGAGACTAAACTCAAATCAAGACATTTCAATGAAAAATTAAAAACCCAAAAGTACCTGTACTTCAAAATCTATCAAGAAATTAAAGTGACTGATAAGGAAATTCGAGATTACTATAACGATAACAAGGAACAATTCAGAAAAAATGATGAAGTCCTTCTATATCAAATTTTTGTGAAAAATAAAGAAAAATCCACCCAAATAAGCGGAGTGCTGAAAAATTTTCCCAATAAATTTGAGGAAACAGCCAGCAAAGAATCAGAATCACCGGATGCAAAGCATAAGGGCTTGATGGGATATTTCGAACGGGGTACTCTACCCAAAGATATGGAAGACATGGTTTTTTCATTAAAAATAAATGAAATCAGCCCAGTTGTTGAAACACCATATGGATATCATATATTTAAGGTCACCAAAAAGAGAAAGAAAAGAATGATGTTTTTATCAGCAGTCAAAGAAGATATAAAAAGCAATATTCTATCTGAAAAATTCAAATCTGCTTATGAGGCGTATTTAGCTAAATTAAAAAACAATATTAACATCAAGATAAACCATAAAAACCTGTTTTTCCCCTATTTTGCCACCAAAGGAGATCAAAATGAAAAAATATAATAAGTATCTATTTTTCATGTTTTTAATTTGTCTTGCCCTGACAAGCCTGAAATCTGAGGTAGTCGAAGAAATTATTGCTGTAATAAACGATGAAACCATCACTTATTCGGAATACCAGAATGCTGAAAATGCCATGATCATGCAGATGCAATCTCAATACAAAGGAGACGCCCTCCAGAAAGCAATCAAAGCGATGAAAAAACAGTTGCTAAATCAATTGATTGAACACAAATTAATTTTATCCAAAGCAAAGGAAAAAAACTATGATATAGAAAACGAAGTCAATATGATTATTGAAGAAATAAAAAAGCAAAACAATATGAAAACCAATGAGGAGCTGAAGAGAGCTTTACAGAAAGAGGGAATTACTTTTGAGGAATTCAAGAGGCAACAAAAGATAGTTAGAATGCAACAGAGGATGATTTATGAAGAGGTAACCTCAAAAATCAATATAGATAATCCAGAAATAATGGAATACTACAAAAAAAATAGTTCAGAATTTACCAAACCCATGGAATTCACCCTTAATTGCATTTTTCTGAATTCTGAGTATTATTTTGACAGGAATGTGCTGGAAGCCAAACAAAGAGAAATTTCATCCAAGCTTACAGATAATAATTTTGAAGAGATTGCACAACAGTATTCTGAATTGGAAGGGACTGAAAATAAATTTTTTTTAGGATCCTATAAAAAAGGAGAATTAAACGAGAAGATCGAAAATGCTGCTTTGAAACTTAATGTCAATGAATACTCACCTTGGATTGAAACCGAAAACGGCTGGTATATCGTTCAATTAACAGAAAAAATAGATGCCAAACAAATTGATTATAAAGACGTAAGGGACAACATTAAAGATGTCCTGATCAAGGAAAAACAGGAAGTTGAATTACGAAAGTTTATAAATAAATTAAAAAAAGAAAGTTATATTAATATTTATAAAAAATTCAATTAAATTCATTTTGAGATTCTGGCAATTTTAGTCAGATATCTTTGTGCCCTCTCTTTATAGGGTGCGATAAAATGTTTTTCACCGATATGGGGAGAATTGGTCACGACAATTTCAAACTCTTTCTTTGCCAAATCATATTTACCCTTATCAAAATAAATTAATCCTAAATAATAATGCGAATACAGGAGAGAATTATCGGTGTCCACTGCTTTCTTAAAATATTTCAGGGCTTTTCTACTGCTTCCGACAGGCCAGGGAGAAACCTCGTACAGTTTCCCCAGAGAGCGATACCCCAATGCCCCATCGAATTTATCATCAATTTCAATCAATCGATTCGCTAAATGCTTATAATGACCGGCCGCACCTTTAAAAATTGCTCTTACAATCCCGAAACTGGAAGAATAATATCCATACGAAACCAGAGCCGCTGCGACCGCTTCTCTACAGTTGGGATTGAGTTTATAGGCTTTTTCAGCATACTCGTAAGCAATTTTGCCATATTTCGCCAGAACGGGTTTGTATTCGTCTTTCTCTTCTATCAAGGCATAGGTTTTTATATCTATGATTGTGATGTAGGCATGTGCTATTTTATGAAGCATCTCCAGATTGTCAGGATACTTTTTCAATAACAGTTTATATCCTTTGATTGCTTTGTGGCAATTCTCTATACTCTTTTCCTTCATCAGTTCATCTACTGAAGCGATAGTCAACTCAGCCTGTGGTTCGGGTTGTTTTTGGTGCGCCAGGATCATCCCGGCAAAAGTACCATTAATCATCATGAACAGTATCAGAAAAACTAAAATATTTTGGATGGTTTTAATTTTTTGCTTCATGTCACCTCCTTTGATTGACTTACAAAACGTCAACAGAAGAGAGCATCCGAATATTTACTCGCCTTCTCCTACAGGTGAAAAAAAACACCTAACCCGATTCGGATCCTGTTTCGGTCGGAAAAATTTTGAAACCGGATATCCAGCCTGAAGGAGAAAAATCCATTAAAATAATAGTGAAAACCGCCACCGATCAATGAAAACCAGTCATACTGGTCAAAATCAAAACCAAGTTTTTCAAACTCTGTTCCGATTCCAATAACAACGAAAGGTGACATTTTGCCAAACTTTGGACGAAGCTTAATTGAGGCAGAGAATGCATTTAGCTCAGATTCGGGTAACGGGGACCATTCAATTTCCATTTTCAATAGGGGAATGAACAATCCAAATCCTCCTGAAAAGCCATAGCTCAGTTCAGAAGGATTACTCATATTCCCGCCGATAAGACCCAACTCTATGGATGGGGCATGAAATGAAAATGACAGTATAAAAAATAAAAACAGGACCCGTTTACTCATTCAAACCTGCTCGCTGGAATAACGGTCTGCCATAATAATCAATATCAACACCCTGGATTCCATTTTTTATATATAATGAATATCTCTTCTGGGCCAGGGGTAACAAGATACCATCATTGATGATTTTTTCAATGATTTTGGCCACATGATCGATTAATAATTCTTCATTTTTTAAATACTTTATTTCCGTTAATTCATTCAGTAATTTTAAATAAGTTTCATCAAAGCGGGTAAAAATCATTTCCTGGAGAATTTTTCTTATTTTCTCCTCCAGGGTCATTCTTTTGCTGAAAATTTTTTCTAACAGTAAAAACTTTATCGGGGTGTTATTTAAATACCCGACCAATTGATTCTCACTGATATAAATGGTTTCAAGTGGTACCCCTTTCTTCCTCAGAAATTCATTAAATGGTTCTTCAATGTGACTCAGAGATGAAAAGACATACAGATTTATTTTTGAGTATTTCAATATTGATCTCATTCTCCAGCTGGATATCTTCTTAATGTTAATTGTAATCGGAGATTCATCATCAGATGTCAAGGAATTCAATGCTGTTGTTGAACCGGATGAAATAAAAAACTGCTTTAAAAGTGTATACAGAGCAGCCTTTGTGTTCTTACCGACTTTATCTTTGGGAAAACAAATAAAGGTATTTTGATAAATCCCGGAATTGAACTCCTTATAACCATATTCTTTGAAGGCACCGGGTTCAGCCAGAAATACATCTGGATTCAATTCGTCACCGAAAACCACCTTCAGACTATCGAGATAGGTTCTTCCTCCTGGATAAAATTTATTTGGTTTGAGAATGATATATCTTTCTTTCACCCATTCATGGGGATAAAAAATACCTGAAAAAGCTTGTTTTCCAGATAATAAAACCAACTCCGGTACAGTCAAAAAGCCTACTATATCAGCTCTATCATATAGCAATTCCATATGGATTGTATCTTTATCCGTGGTAATAGTTTTTATAATTTTCCTCAATCTTTTGGCAGATAAAAGGTTTTTATTCAAAAACAGATTTAAAGAAACCTTTACTTCATTTTCAGTAATTTTACTGCCATCAGAAAAGCTTAAATTTTTTTTCAAACGCAAAACCAAAGTCTTGTTATCTTGCTTATAATGATATTCAGTGAAAATATTGGAAAAAATTTCCCCATTTGATTTCAAATAAAAGAAATTTTCATGAATCAAGGCAAAAAAAATGATGTTTGAGTAATTCGAAGAAGAATAGGTAAATGATGAGGGCTCATTCAATCGGATGCTGATCTCGCCACCATAATGTGTTTTTATCGAGAAAGATACAATAAGCGCTGTTAAAATGATGACCGTTTTTTTAATAATGCCCATGATCAATATCCTAATCCTATGGTAGGTTATTCTCCTGATCTCTTTCGGTATCTTCCCTTTTACTCCAGAATTGTAAAACAAACTCATTTCCGTATTTATTACTTTTTTTCACAAACACCCAGAAACCGGAAAAAGATTTCCACTGACCTTCTGAAATAAAAACAATCTCCCCTTTGACCTTTTGTTGATAAACCAAATGTCTGCTGCCACCTTTAATTTTATAGAAATAGAGTGTATCACTCCCCCGTGAATAATCACTGACCGCCAACCATTCATCAGAGGTTGATGAAAGTGATGCCCCTCTTTTTTCAGTCTCCATGGTCTGTTCTTCAAAATTATCTGAAAAAAAACGATACCTGTATTGTCTATCAATCATATGAATTGAAAATAATTGATCATTTTTTGAAGAAAAAGCAAGAGAATAAAAGGCAGGAACTTTTTTTTCAAAATATTTTTTTGGGTTAAATTTCATTGAATCAAAAAGAGCTAAAATGATCTTATTTTTAAAAAAGTTCTTGCCCTCTTCGTATTTGGAGCCGGACAGATAATATTGATCATTTATTCTCAGAAGTTTAAACGGGATAAAATCAAGTGCAGGTAATTCATTCCATCGGTTGTCCTGGTATTTCAATACTTTGCAATAGGGTGAAAAGTTATTTCCGGCAGTCAGATAAACAATACCACTGAATATAAAAACCGATAGTTTCCCTTCATATTCCAGAACAGGATAGTATGGTCTTTCCCAATTCAAATCAAAAGAAGAAACTTTCTCTAATTTTGTCTGTCTGTGCTTAAATATGTTGATTTTATTTGGATAATAAAAAAAATAGCGAAAATCCCCAGAGGGATCCTGAATCGATTTAATGTCTAATAGGTCTTGCTGTGCATTTATCTCAACAATCTTTGAAAATCCAACGGATTGGAAACCATAGTCCACAGTATTCAATATATTTATTTCTCCAGCATTGAGTAAAACTTCACGATAATGAACTCCAACGATGCGATCCAATGATTTCGAAAAAATGACCACTCCTGCACCCAACTTATCCCTGTTTCGAATTAGTTTTAAAAAAATAAAATAATTGAGCTGATTTATGTTATTGAGATTGAATTCGCCACTATTTCCGTTGAAATTGATCATCATATCCTTGAAATGGAATGTCTGACTCGCTTCAAATTTTGAGACTAATAATTGATAAAATTTCTGAGCCATTAAGTCAGAAAAATTGGAAAAATCCTCAAATTTAATAATTGATGTGTGTACATTATTTTTGTCGACAAAAAAATCATTTATATAGGAAGCAATATTTTTTGATAATTGATCCAAATCCTGGGGAAAAAAGAATTGAGACACAAAAAAAATTACTCCCCAGAGGATTATTTTTTTTTTCATTTAAATAATATTTATTACTTTTTTTTCAATACGATACGAAGATTTAGTTTTATTCGAATCTCATCCTTGTTTTCGGGCACCTTTATATCAATTGGAATGTCAACATTTTTGATATCGGAATCCAGCTCAATTATGGCCTCAATCTCTCTATCCTCTGACCCACCATTTCCAATCTTTTTTTGAACTGTTTTTACCGGTTCGACTTCTCCATCATCCAGAATCCCGTCTCCTATTTCAACTTCGGGTACCTCAAAATCCGAGCTGCTGTCTTCCAGAATATTCTCAACTCCCAGGCTAAAAATTTCATCACTCTTTTGTGAGTCATCAGCTGAAGAAATCTCTTCATTCATAGAATCCGAAAGTTCAAAAACCTCTTCTTTCTCTGTATCTTCCTGCACCTCGGCATCGGTATCCTGGAAATCTTTTACGATTTTCTCTTCTTTGGGAGATTTGGAAGTGATCTCTTCTCTGGAAAACATAACCGTTTTATCTTTCTGAAATACAGATAACTTGTTTTTCAAATAAATGATTACCATTTTCATGCTGGAATGAAGGGCCTCGAGGATATTCTCTCCGGTTGTAGCGATTGTGGGAAAAAATGATTTATTTTCTGGATTCAGGTCTTTATTCAATTCTTCTATTGGCAAAATTTCTTTTAAATCTCGCTTGTTATATTGAAAAATGACAGGAATTTCTGAAGCGGAAATATTGTTGAGTTCAAGATTTTTTTTCATATTATTAAAACTCTCAAGATTCTGCTCCCGAAGGGTAACCTGAGAATCGGCAACAAATACAATCCCATCCGATCCCTGAAGCACCAGCTTTCGAGTTGTATCATAAGAAACCTGACCGGGTACAGTATAAAGTTGTATTTTAATTGAATAATCTCCAAGTTTACCAATTTCAATCGGCAGGAAATCAAAAAATAAAGTTCGATCTCCATCAGTATCCAGAGTGATCAATTTTCCTTTGTTTCCAAATTCGTGATTGGAATAAATATATTTCAAACAGGTGGTTTTTCCACTCAATGCAGGCCCATAATAAACGATTTTGACCGTAATTTCTTTATTATTATAATTTACAAACGCCATTTCTAAAAAGGATCACCATCACTATCATCATATGGAAATTCATTGATATCCTTCTCAGGAGGTGATTGAACCTGATTTTGCTGTGAAAGAGGCTCAGAATTTTGGTCGCTTCTTGAGGATTCCTGATTTTTCATATTATCAGAATAAGAGGTTGATTTTTCTGATTTTTCCAGAACAACCAGGTTATCGGCATGAATTTCTGTTGATCTTCTCTCCTGACCACTCTTGTCCTGCCACTTTCTGGTTTTTAATTTACCCTCAACCAACATCAAAATACCCTTGCTGATATATTTCTCCACCTTTTTAACATTCCATCCCCAGGCAACAATATTGTGCCACTCGGTTAAATCTTTCCACTGATTGTTTTGATCCATATAGCCTTCATTGGTTGCAATGCTGAATTTTGCAACATCCTTTTCTAAATTGGGTATATGGGTTATTTCCGGATCACGGCCCACCCGTCCGACTAAAATGACTTTATTCATACTCCTGACATGACTCATTTTTCACTCCAAAATTTCTCTGATTTTCTGCTGGGCTAAAGAGGCTTCCTCTGATAATGGGAATTTGGAAATCAATCCCTTTAAAACTCCCATTCCCTCACTCTGATTCCCCATTTCTATCAAGGCAAACCCTTTCTTTAACATGGCAGCGGGTATTTTATCTCCATCACGGTATTCATTAATTAACCGATTAAACGTATTTGCAGCTTTTTGATACATTTTCTGTGAATAATAACACTCACCAATCCAGTAAAGTGAATTATCCGACAGTCCATTTTGAGGAAATAAGCGGATAAACTGCTTAAATCCCTTTATGGCAAGGTCATAATTTTTTTTTAAATAATCGGAGTATGAAGTATAATAAATGTTTTCTGGTGATTGAATAAGAAAATCCTGACCGGATTCAGAATCCTGTTCCCCGTCTTCGGCAACCTTTTTCTGTGAAAACAGAAGAAGCCGGTCATTGACTCTTGTGATTTTATTTTTTAACTCATTGATTTCTTCCTTGATAAATTGCAAACTCAAATTAAGAGTATCCTGATTTTGATTGGAATCTGCATTGTTTCTGGCCAGAACACCGACGATATCATTAATTATTTGCAACCGTCTGTCCATTGAGTTTATTCGGTTTTCCAGATCCTTAATCATCACCGCCAGTTTTTCAATTTCATTTATTATGAGTTTTGTTGATTTACTTAAAGAAAAGACAGGAAGAATCCCCATAAATAAAAAACATAGAAAGAAAACAATAACTTTTTTCATTATTTATTT
>DAOWKX010000153.1 GCA_030639705.1 Candidatus Aminicenantota bacterium | reverse complement strand
CATCATTGAAGGAGAGCCCTCACTGCTTCAAAAGCAACATAAAAAAGACTCCATCGAGGAATTATTTAAAGATGCCATTCTTCAATATGATAATAATTTATCTGCTGACCGAACTGAGGTGAAGGTAAAGGAAGAGGGAAACTGATGCAGCGGCTTAAGGCAGTCATCATCAAAGAATTTTTCCACATATTACGCGACCCAACCAGCCTGACCATTGTTTTCCTGATGCCGGTGATCATGATTTTTATTTATGGATATTCCATCAGTTTTGACCTGAAAACCATTGAGGCCGGAATCATTGATCTTTCCAATGGAAAAATATCCAGGGAATTGATTAAGAAATTTTCCAACAATCAGTATTTTAATGTCACCGACCTGAAAAATCTTTATAAGGACCCGATAAGAAGATCAGAACAATTATTAAGGTCCGGCAAGCTCAAAGAGATTATTATTATACCTGCTGATTTCGCCCGGAAAGTCCTTCACCAACCCCCTGCTGAAATCGGGATCATCATCGATGGCAGTGATTCCAATGTTGCCAATTTAATTTACCAATATAATGAAATGATCATAATGGATTTCATATCAGAATTTCGGGATATTGAAAACATCATCAAGATCAATACCAAAATTCACTTTAATCCCGAGGTAAAGAGCACGTTTTTCTTTATCCCTGGAATTATTGCTATCATTCTGCTGATGATATCGGCTCTATTAACCTCCCTCAGTATCTCACGGGAGAAAGAATCGGGTTCCATTGATCTCATTTTTATATCTCCGTTAAGATCTGCTGAAATCATTGCCGGTAAAACAATACCCTATATATTGGTGGCCTTAATAGATGGGATCATCATCCTGGTTTTTGCCCGGTTCTGGTTTCATATTCCCTTTAAAGGAAATCTGGTTGTTCTTCTCATCTTCTCCATCCTTTATATTGTTTCAGGCCTTTCACTCGGGGTGTTGATATCAACCATGGCTCCCAGCCAGAAAACCGCCATGTTTGCCGCACTGCTTATCACCTTACTTCCCTCAATTTTGCTTTCCGGTTTCATTTTCCCTCTGGATTCACTCAGCCCCATACTTCAATGGATTTCCTATCTGGTACCCGCCACATACTTTCTAAAAATCATCCGGGGTGTAATCGTTAAAGGATCTGAATTAAAATACTTTTTGACTGAAGGTCTGATGATGATTTTCTTCAGCATTGTGCTCCTGTCATTATCCAGTATAACCTTCAGTCGCAACAGAAAAAAATCAAAATGAAAATTTTATACCTGATAAAAAAAGAATTTATCGAAATATTCCGGCAAAAAGAACTTCTCCCGCTCATATTCATTGCCCCGATTTTACAGATTATTATCCTGGGATACGTGGTAAAAACCGATATAAAAAACATCCCGGTGGAAATTATTAATCTATCAAACAATAGCGATTCCACAAAAATCATCAACCGAATCAAGAGCACCCCGCTCTTTAATGTCAAAAGAATCTCAGCTCGTTCTCAGGACACAGAGAAAATACTTAAAAAGGGAAAGGTAAAAGCGATTATTATTTTTAGAGACCCGATCCAAAAAAATATGCTTAACACCCCGGAAATTCAGATCATGATGGACGGTATTGACTCAAATACCTCTTTAATCGCTGCAGGATATTTTAACGGCATTATTAAAAAGTTCCTGCTGGACAAACTGAATCAATACGGAGCTGAAATTCCGGTTGTCAACAAAACCCTTATCCGTTATAATCCCACACTGGAAAGTATCAATTACATGGGTCCTGGAATAGTGGCAATATTGCTCACCATCATCACCCTGTTCTTCACTTCAATATCCATTGTCCGCGAAAAGGAACAACAAACCATGGATACCCTGCTGGTTTCCCGTTTAACTCCCATCGACATTTACCTTGGAAAAGCACTCCCCACCTTCATCATCGGTCTTATCAATATGAGCCTGGGTATTGCTGTGGTTATGATCTGGTTTAAAGTACCGGTGCGGGGAAATTTAATCTATTTGTTTATAACAGCCATCATATTCCTGTCGGCGATACTCTCCTACGCACTATTGATCTCAACCATTGCTTCTACCCAGCAACAGGCATTGTTTTTTTCCTGGTTTACCATGATTACCTTTATATTGCTATCCGGACTCTTCACTCCGGTTGAAAACATTCCGCCCGGCATGAGGTTTCTGGCAGACATTAATCCGGTTCGATATTTGATTCAGATTATCAGAGAGATTTTTTTAAAGGGTAACGGTATCGAATTTTTTTATAAAGAATTGATCTATTTACTGATAATTGCTCTGGTGACCATTACTGTTTCCAGTCTTAATTTCAAACGCTTCATTTCCAAATAAAAATAACCGCTATCCCTTTTCGGTTAAATAAACCCCGAATAAAACCGCCATGACCCCGATAAAAAAATTTAAACCGATGTTCTCTTTCAGGTATATAGCGGCAATGACCACAGTCATGGGAGGAATGGTATATAAATATACCCCGACTTTCTGCGATTCTGTTTTGTCCAGTGCAAAAAAATATAGCAGGGTTGCCAGGAAAGAACAGGTGACACCCAGAAAAACAATGGACAACCAGGCTTCCAGCGGTATGGAGACTAAGTCAAGAGAGAAACGACTCATCTCAATGATTCCCAGAGGTGCCATGTAAATTGCGCCCATAACAGTCACCACGGTTGTGATCTCCAGCACTGACATCCGACGGGTCATGTCTTTTCCCATCACGGTAAAAATTCCCCACATAAAAATACTGGTAAATACCAAAAAATCACCTAACACATTCCCCTTCAACCCGAAGGCCAGAATATTGTCAATTCCTATAATAATAAAAACACCTATCAGGGCACAACCAATACCCATAGCCTTTTTCCAGGTAATTTTTTCTCCCAGGAAGAGAGCCGCAATAATGGTGATGGTAACCGGTCCGGTCGCTGCATAGACCGATGCATTGGAAGCCGTGGTATATCCAATCCCAATGGTCTGGATCCCATAATGAAGACCGGTTCCGAAAAAACTCAACAACAACAGTTTCCACCACCAGGCTGGTTCTTTTATTTTTATTCTTTTCCCACTGAAAAGCAGCCAACCGAGAAAACAGATGGCTGAGATAATCAGTCGGAATGAAACAACTGTCAGGGCCGGGACTGAAGACAGTGCCACCTTGGAGGCAATAAAAGAAGCCGCCCAGAAAAAACAGGCCACCAGAAGCGCAATTTTTGATGTCAACGGTACTTTTATTTTTTTAGAATTCATTCTTCATCCTTTTGGTATGAAAAAACATATTCTAACAAAATATGAAAATAATTCCAGATAACTGGAAAATTGCTTAAAAGTGGTGAGTTTCACTCTCGTGTTCTTATTAATGACCCGGAATTATAATCCCTGGCCCTTTTTTTTGTAAAAAATGTCAACAGGCTGTTTACAAGTATTTATAATTAATGATATGATATATAAATTAATTTACAGGAACCAAAACAAATGGACACAAAGGGAAACTTTATGATTCTTTCTGGCGTCCAAAACAATACAATGGAGACATATTAAAATGATCAAGGGTAAAAACGTTCTGCCAGTGCTGTTAATCATTATCTTTCTAACCTTTCCAATTTTTACGCAAGAAATGGACAAAACCCCGGTTAAGAGAAAGTTTCTAACCTTAACAATCAAAGGGGACTACATGTCCATAACAGACCCAATTTTCGAAGATCAGTACAATTCTGAAAAATACGCTCCGGAAGGAGAAATCCAAGTGAGAATTTCAGGTAACCTCTATCTGTGGGGAAGTTATGCCCTCGTGACCGCCAGACGCGAATGGTTTGAATGGAGCAGCAAGGCACTGGTGAACCCGGATTTTCAATGGGAAAACACCTTGAAAAAACACCACTATTCCCTGGGAGCGGGATATTTCATCGGACTATCGGAGCCCGGAGAATTCTGTATCAATTTCCAACTGGGCATCTCTTTCATTACCAACAATGATTTATCAGAAAAATATCAAATATCCTCTCAAACAATATCCGATAGCATCAGTGAAAAAGAAACCGATATCGGGGTCACCGGTGAACTGGGGATTTCCTATTGCTTCTGGCGAAACCTATTTGCCGAAATATCTATCGGATACCTTTATGCCACCGAGATAATCGAAGAAAATAGAGAGGAAATCGGTGGTCTCAGAATCGGTCTTGGCCTGGGAATCAGATTCTAATACCCTGATAAAAATGGTGTAAAAGGAAATATTTAAGACATGATAAACCGAGGAGAAAAAAATGTTTAAAAGAGGCTGGTTGGTATTTTTTTCAGTCATACTATTGATATACGGAATAATCATCCTTTCAAACTGTACAACCGCAGACCAAAACAATAACAACGGATTTCAGTTATATCAACTGGATGTCATTCTGAGTGAGGGTGTGACCGGCACTCCTGAAACCGGAACCTATACCTATGAAGGAGAGGAAATTGTCTATTATAATTTCAGCCTGGAACCCAGCTATTTCAACCTGGTGGTTACTTTTGACGATGAAGAAGTCGAACCCAGCGGTACTGTTACCATAACCTCGACCCATACTCTACGGGCCGTTGCCACCCCGGTATATGACATCACCGGTAGCTGGACCATGAACGAAGAATACGATGATGGTAGCTCTTTTTCGGTCACCCTTACCTTTACCGGTTCCATACAAAGTGGAACGGTTACTGACAGTCAGGGGGGGTCCGGAACCTATATATTAAATGATGACAACAGTATTGAGTTTAGCCTGGACCATACCGATGTAATATATGAATACGATGGGATTTTCGAAGATGCCAATGCCATGGGTGGCGATTGCAAAAGAATAATATCCGGTGAAACATTTTATGGAACCTGGGAGGCCAGCCGCAATGACCAGGCATCTTTAAAAAAATCAGCACCCGGCTCCAAATATTCAACAAATGAATAGCATACCATAGGCATTATTTTACTGAGTGAAACTAAGTTTCAAGACGGGTTCCACAAAATTTTGGACAAAAATTTATCTTTGTTTCAGGCGGGTCCCTATCACCAGTCTTTTAACCCCGCTCTTTTTCACTCCATCCATGACCTCAACCACCAGTCCATAACTGATATCCTTATCGGCTTTTAAAATGAGGGTGCCATCTTTCATTTCCGGCAACACCTCCCTTATTCTCACCTCCAGGTCTTTCAGCGCAATCTCCTTGTCATTCAGAAATAGTTTTCCCTCTTTATTTATAAACAGAGTAAATTTCTTCTCCTCCACCAGAACGGCACTCTCTGCCTGTGGCAGATCCAGCTGGATTCCCGGTTGTTCCAGAAATGTGGAAGAGACCATAAAAAAAATAAGCAGCAAAAAAAGAACATCAATCAGAGAAGTGATATTGATAAGAGCCCGCCCTCTCCGTTTTGTTCCGGTTTTAAACTTCATTGGATTCAGCCCTTTTTTCCCGGTGAAATCCGGTTATTTTGCCTATCAACAAGGTTGAATTTTTTTCTATTTCCAGAATCAATCGTTCTGCCTTGTTGGAAAAATAATTATACCCCACCACTGCAGGAATTCCGATCGATAGACCCACAATTGTGGTGATAAGAGCCTCG
The DNA here is from genome assembly GCA_030639705.1 of Candidatus Aminicenantota bacterium. Lineage (GTDB taxonomy): Bacteria > Acidobacteriota > Aminicenantia > UBA2199 > UBA2199 > CAZOWT01. The sequence goes on along the minus strand of DAOWKX010000153.1, from coordinate 3,151 downwards.
GAAATTCCACCTGCCATGGCCCGGGCCTGCCCTACCCCCAGGGTGGAAATGATATTAAAAACCTTTAAAATCCCAATGACAGTCCCGAGTAAACCCAGGAGTGGTGCAATACCGGCAATGGTTTCCAGGATAATCAGGCCTCTTTCCAGATAAAAAACCTCCTGCCTGCCCTGATCACCGAGTGACTCCTTGAGATCTTCTTTGGATTGATACCGATTCTCAAGGCCCACCCGTATGATACTGGCAAAGGGCCCCCTATGTTTCTTGCAAATCGATGTGGCCAGGCCCACATCTTCGGGTCCCTTGATATTTATTATAATATTGACAATCTCCGGAATGATCACCTTTTTTCTGCGTAAGGAAATACCCTTCTCAATTACAATTGAAAGTCCGATGATCGAGCACAACATCAGGGGATAAATAATAAAACCACCTTTACTTAAAAATCCAATCACATGTTCCATTGATTTATTCTCCTTGCTTTTCTGGTTTTTTTATCAGGTACAAAAATCTCCCCGTTACCACTAAATAAGGTTCGGGAAAATCCAGCGGCAATTCGGGAAAAGGTGCTGAGATTTCAACCGCAGTTTGACTGGTTTTCATCAGGGATTCATCTCCGCGGTATCCCAAAATTTTCAGGTTTCTCAACTCTCCGCCCGGGTATATCCTGAAACGCAAAAATGTTTCCCCGCTGATCATTCCCAGCCGGGTAAAGGCAATCGGGGGATAGATATTGCTTCGAATCCGGTTTTTTAACCTCAGCAGATAGGGGGCAAAATTCCAGTTATAGGTATTGAATGACAAGCCCCCCTCTTCCAGAGCCTTTAGCTTTTGCTGGTTGTGTTTAACGGTTGAAAATTGATCCTTAGGTCCCGGCTTTTTCAGATCCTGATCCTTAAATACATAATCTTTATAAAAAGCCCCGGTTTTATTTTTTTCCATATTTTCCTTTATCTCGGTAAATTGATCCTTTTGCCTTTTTATATCCTCCGGGGGCTGAGCTTCAGCCTTTTTTTGATCCACCTCCGGGAGATCATGGGACTCAAAGTCGCCACGGGAAAAGGCATCCCCTGATTCCAGTTCGGGTTCGGTTTCAGGATTCCTGGCCAGTGCATTTTTATCTGATAAAAAATCCGCTTTTTTCTGCTGTTTAACGATTCTGGCATCCTCAGGTGTTTCAATCACTTCCCGGGGAAAGTCCGGCTGTTTTAAATCAAAAACAATGGGTTGGTTTTTCAGCGGTAATACCGGTTGCCTATTAAACCCGATAATTTTCCATTCTACTGCCAGATTCAATACCAAGAATATCAGTAGATGTACCAGAATCGACACAACTATGATGTGTTTTTTATACCGGGAATCCACTGTCCTTCAATACCTCATTCAATAAACAGACCACCCCGGAAAATCCTCATTTTCTTCCTTTCTTTAGAATAAATTCATTTAACCGTCAATACCCGATCATTCCAGGCCAGGCCAGCTATATTATACAACAAATATGCTCCGTAGACCTTAAAAAACAGATTTCAATATCCTATAGATAGGATTTCAGCCGTAAATGGTTTCACGGTTTGGAAAAGTTACAATTTGTTACAATTTTGAAATGATTTATTGATGTATGGTATATATATTATTGGCAAATGGCAAGAAAAACTAAAATACTGGTTATTGATGACGATCAAAAATTAAATCAACTGTTAACCGATTATTTAAAAAAATTCAATTTTCAGGTGGACGCCTATACCCATCCGGAGAAGGGTATCCGGGCCATTAAAAAAGAACAACCGGATTTAATCATTCTGGATATCATGCTCCCGGATATGGACGGATTTGAAGTATGTAAAAAGATTCGTCAGGATTACTCAGTACCCATTATTATGTTAACCGCCAGGGGCGAGGTGACCGACAGGGTTGTCGGATTGGAACTGGGCGCAGATGATTATCTTCCCAAACCCTTTGAACCAAGGGAACTGGTGGCCCGCATTCAATCTGTGCTTCGTAGATATTCAGAAAATTCAGAATCAGATTTAATTAAATTTGGAAAACTTTTTGTGGATTTGAAGAAATACTCGGTCCGACTGGATGAAAAAAAAGTAATTTTAACAGCAATGGAGTTTGAAATTCTTTCACTCTTTATAAAGAATCCCGGAAGGGTTTTGACCCGCAACATAATAACGGATAAAATCCACGGTATAGAATACGATTCCTTTGACCGTTCTGTTGACGTTCTAATAAGTCGTCTGCGTCGGAAACTTAATGACGATCCCAAGAATCCAACCTATATTAAAACCATATGGGGAACCGGATATAAATTTGTAGAGGAAGAAAATGAAATTGAATGATTTTATAAGAAAGCTTCATCAGGCTTCAGTTTTCACAAAACTTCTTTTTATAATGATTGTTACTTGTATTATTGTTATTATAATTATTGTCGGTTTTATAAAATACTATTCCATTCAAGTGATTCCCTTTTTTAAAGAAAATGCATTTAACTATGTAAAATATATTGTACAAGAGATTGGTACGCCTCCTGATACACATAAAGCTCAGCAAATCGCCCGGGAGTTTTCAATCCAAATTCGCTTTGAAACTCCAAGTTTTCGCTGGAAAACTAATGGCAGGATTATTTCCTTCAAAGAATTTGCTTCGATAACATCGGATAAAAACACACAAACAAAAACAGGATTTGATGAGGGAATTTATTATGTTTCTTTAAATCATGCTTCCGGGAGGTATCTTTTTGCCTTTGATTTAAGTAATAAAGGAAGCGCTTACTGGAAGGCGATGGCTATTCTACTACTTATTCTTCTTGTCCTGATATTTTCAGCCGCTTATTCTTTAATTCGGAGGCTTTTAAAACCGATTAAATGGTTAGCTAAAGGGGTGGAAAAGATCAGTGACGGTGACCTTAAATATCAGGTCCGGGTACAGAGATGGAGAGAGGATGAACTGGGAAAACTCCCAGAATCATTCAATAAGATGACAAACAAAATAAGGGAAACGATCCACTCTAAAGAACAACTCCTGTTAGATGTAAGTCATGAACTTCGCTCCCCCCTTACCAGAATAAAGGTTGCTCTCGAGTTTATTCCTGAAGGAGAGAACAAAGAAAGTATAAAAGAAGACCTATCTCAAGTAGAAAAAATGATTG
>DAOWKX010000079.1 GCA_030639705.1 Candidatus Aminicenantota bacterium | reverse complement strand
TTGTAATTATTAATTTGTTGTGGAAGGGCTGGATTGCTGATATCTATAATGTCAAGCCCTGCATCATAAGCACAGCAATAGGCATAATTGCCACTTACAAATACATTGCCATATTCCCCCTCTCCCCTCGACCATTCACCAACTTTAGTAATATTTACTGTTGAGACTGAAGCGATCGGCATTTTCTGGTGTGGATTTGTAATGTTCTCTTTTTTGATTAGCTTATCTATTCTATTTCTTATTCCGGGTTCTTTTAATTGCTCTGACTTATCCTGAACAATACTGTTCAAGGGTAATAAAAATAAAATTACTATAACAAAAACTAATATTTTTTTTCTCATTTTTTACTCCCCTTCCCACATTATCCTTATTTAGTAATCTAATTAAATATAAAAGAAATTATTATATAAAGTCAAGTAATAATTTCCCTAAAAAAAATATTACTCAAATAAAATATTTAATTTTCTCCTCTTTTTTTTCTATTTTCTTTTATTTCCATATTTTGGGACTATCTTTATCTTAACTGTCTTCTTTGCTCTATTACTTTTATTTATAAAAATTGAGGACGGATTATTAATTTTTAGAAATTGTTTTTAAGGTTTTTGGGGCGCTCCAATTATTAATATCAAAATGCAATGCACCGCCTCCCTTTTTCTTTTTGTTTTATTTAAATAACAAAAATTCATATTTGAGATATTACTTCTGTTACATTTAAAAATAAAATGAAATAAAATAGAACAAATGGTTGACATAATATCGAACATATATTATGATACCCATGTAAAGGAGGAATTATGAGTATTGGTGAAAGAATTAGTATTTTGAGAAAAAAAACCAATTTAAGCCAGGATGAGCTGAGTAAATTAATGAATGTTAAACGGGTTACCCTGTCGAAGATTGAGAATAATGAAAGAAAGCTTTTAGCTGAGGAATTGATACAACTTAGCTCAATTTTTAATATATCAATTGATGAATTGGTTAATCCTGATAAAATGCCCAAAATAAATTTAAAGAAGGAAGTTAATGTAAAAAAACAAGTTGAGAATTCCATCAGGATAGATGTTCCTCAACAAAATGTTGAAAAGTTTAAGCAGGTTCTCCTGTATATACTTAAAAAAGTGGGTTCAAAACCTAACATTGGACAGACTGTCATATACAAATTGTTATATTTTATTGATTTTAATTATTATGAGAAATATGAAGAACAGTTAATCGGTGCTACTTATATAAAGAATAACTTTGGTCCGACTCCAATTGAATTTAAAAAAATTACCGGTCAGATGATAAAGGATAATGAGATTGAAGAAGTGAAAAGTGAACATTTTAATTATCCTCAGACTAAATATCTCCCAATTGTTGAACCTGATTTATCAGTATTGAATGGTAATGAATTGGAGATGATTAATAGGGTTTTAAAAGACTTATCGGATAAAAATGCCAATGAGATGAGTGACTACTCCCATCGTGATGTACCTTGGATTGTCAGTGAAAAGGGGAAGCCAATAAAATATGAATCAGTATTTTATAGGACATCGGAATATTCGCTAATAGATGATGACGGAACTTAAAGTAATAAAATTAAAAGAATTTGAAAAAGATTTAAAGAAATTAGAAAAGAGATTTAGGACTATCGAAGAAGATTTATCAAACCTGATTGATTTTCAATTAAAACTCTATCATCTAAAGGGTATAGATAATAAAGGAATTTTTAAAATACCTGGTTTGGGATTGGATCCTCTTAGTTTTTATAAGGTGAAGAAATTTGCCTGTAGATCCTTAAAAAATAAGGGGGCAAGGACAGGGTTGAGATTAATTTATACCTATATAGAATCAGAAAATAAAATAGAATTAATTGAAATCTATTTTAAACAAGATAAAGAAAATGAAGACCATGACCGGATCATGAGACTTTATAAAAAATCTAATTAATGGAAGTTGCGACCCCCTTTTTTTTTGAATTGAAAACCATAGAGACTAGAAATAATTATGGATCGGGGAGTGTTTACATGTTGCGGCGGTACTGGCCGCCAACCTGGTAGAGGGCATGAGTGATCTGGCCCAGGGAACAGTATTTGGTGACCTCCATCAGTTTATCGAATATGTTTTCATTCTTCTTTACCACCTGCCGCAATTCGGACAGGAGTTTGAGGGATTGATTTGCATGCTGCTTGTGCAGGTTCTTCAGCATCCGGATCTGGTATTTTTTTTCTTTTTCCGTGGCACGGATGACTTCCTGGGGAACAATGGTGGGAGAGCCTTCGGATGAAAGAAAGGTGTTCACTCCGATGATGGGGTACTGACCGGTCTGCTTTTGATCTTCATAGTAGAGTGATTCTTCCTGGATTTTGGACCGCTGGTAATTGGTTTCCATGGCACCCAGCACACCGCCCCGATCTGAAATACGCTCGAATTCCATGAGAACCGCCTCTTCGATCAGGTCGGTTAATTCCTCTATGATAAAGGACCCCTGAAGGGGATTCTGGTTTTTGGCCAGGCCGTATTCCCGGTTGATGATGAGCTGGATGGCAATGGCCCGGCGTACCGATTCTTCTGTCGGCGTAGTGATGGCTTCATCATAGGCATTGGTATGCAGGGAATTACAATTATCATATATGGCATACAGGGCCTGGAGTGTGGTTCGAATGTCATTGAAGTTGATTTCCTGGGCATGAAGCGAACGGCCCGAGGTCTGGATATGATACTTCAGGATCTGGGACCGCGGATTGGCATTGTATTTGAATTTCATGGCCTTGGCCCATATCCTCCTGGCCACCCGTCCGATCACCGCATACTCCGCGTCGATGCCGTTTGAGAAAAAGAAGGATAGATTGGGACCGAATTGATTGATGTCCATTCCCCGGGATAGGTAATATTCAATAAATGTGAAACCATTGGAAATGGTTAATGCCAGCTGGGTGATGGGATTGGCACCGGCCTCATCGATGTGATAGCCGGATATGGATACCGAATAAAAGTTTCGAACATCATTTTTGATAAAGGATTCCTGGACATCTCCCATGAGTTTCAGGGCAAATTCGGTTGAAAAGATACAGGTGTTCTGAGCCTGGTCTTCTTTTAAAATATCGGCCTGGACCGTACCGCGGACAGTTGACATGGCCTCCTTTCTGATCTTCTGGTAAATATTTTTGGGTAATACCCGGTCTCCGGTAATTCCCAGCAGCATGAGCCCCAGGCCGTTGTGGCCCTCGGGCAGATTTCCCTGATATTCGGGCCGGGGAAGTCCCTCTTTTTTGAAATAGGCAGCTATTTTCTTTTTTACCTGTTTCTCCAGGCCATGTTGTTTGATATAAACCTCGCATTCCTGGTCAATCACGGTATTCATGAAGAATCCGGCCATGATGGCGGCAGGTCCGTTGATGGTCATGGAAACAGATGTCTGGGGGTCAGCCAGCCGGAATCCCGAGTATAACTTTTTCGCATCATCCAGGCAGCTTATGGATACTCCTGCGTTTCCGATTTTGCCATAGATATCCGGGCGCTTATCCGGATCATCCCCATACAGGGTAACCGAGTCAAAGGCTGTAGACAGGCGTTTGGCCAGCTGGCCGGAGGATACATAATGAAACCGTTTATTGGTTCTTTCCGGTCCACCTTCACCGGCAAACATCCGGGTGGGGTCTTCTCCCTCGCGCTTAAAGGGAAACACACCGGCTGTATAGGGAAATTCCCCGGGCACATTCTCCTGTAAATTCCATCTCAATATATCACCCCAGGCCCGGTATCTGGGCAGGCTGATCTTGGGAATCCGGGTGTGGGACAGGGTCTCGGTATGGGTGGTGATTTTGATTTTTTTATCGCGTACCTGGAAGTTAAAGTATTTATTCTTGTAAGCCTGAATTTTTTTATCCCAGTTTTTGAGAATGTCTTTACTTTGTTCACTGAGATAGGATTCCAGTTTCCTGTAAATGGATTTCAGTTCTTTTTCAGCCTGTACTGATTCAGGGGATCGGGATTCATTAACAGCCTCAATGGATTGGTTAATTCCATACAGTTTTTGAGCCAATTCACTCTGGCGGTCCGCCTCCTGATTGTATGTTCGGATGGTGTCCACGATTTCGGACAAATACCGGGACCGGCTGGAGGGAATGATGGATACACGCTTGGATATTTCAGCTGTTGGATCATAGGATGATTGGAACCGGGCATCGGACTTTTCAATCATTTTTTCCAGGAAGGTCTTGAAGAGGGCATTGATCCCCGGATCGTAAAAATGGGAGGCGATGGTTCCGAATATGGGTAGCTGTTCGTTTTTGGTATCCCAGAGGTTGTGATTTCGGCGATACTGTTTACGGACATCCCGAAGGGCATCCGGTGCCCCCAGTTTATCAAATTTATTAATGGCGATGATATCGGCAAAATCAAGCATGTCAATCTTTTCAAGCTGGGTGCCGGCACCGTATTCCGGGGTCATGACATAGAGACAGAGATCCGCATGTTCGGTGATTTCCGTATCCGACTGCCCGATCCCGGAGGTTTCCAGTATGATCAGGTCAAAGGCAGCGGCTTTGAGTATGTTAATGGCTTCCCGGATATGCAGGGAAAGCGCGATGTTGGATCGGCGGGTGGCCAGTGATCGCATGTATACCCGGTCGCAGTGAATGCTGTTCATGCGGATCCGATCCGCGAGCAGCGCACCTCCGGTTTTGCGTTTGGTAGGGTCAACTGAAATGATGGCAATGGTTTTTTCACTGAAGTCATTCAGAAAGCGGTTGACCAGTTCATCAATGAGAGAGGATTTTCCAGATCCCCCGGTTCCGGTGATTCCCAGCACCGGTATCTGATTGCCGGGATTCATTTTTTTTATTTTTTTAAAAATAGCCCTGTTTTTTTCCGGGGCATTTTCTGCAGCTGAAATCAGGCGGGCAATGGCCCGGTGGTTTGTAGCGGAGAGACTCTCCGGTTCGTCGGTAATACGGGTGCCGGTGGGAAAATCGCATCTGGAGAGCAGGTCATTGATCATGCCCTGAAGGCCCATTTCCCGTCCGTCATCCGGGGAATAGATGCGGGTAATCCCGTAATCATGAAGTTCCTGTATTTCATGCGGCAGTATGACCCCGCCGCCGCCGGCAAAAATTTTAATATGCCCTGAATCAGCCTTTTTTAACATATCATGCATGTATTTTAAAAATTCCAGATGACCTCCCTGATAAGAGGTGATGGCAATGGCCTGGGCATCTTCCTGTATGGCACAATCAACGATTTCTTTAGCCGAACGGTTGTGACCCAGGTGAATCACTTCACAGCCGGAAGATTGCATCAGACGGCGCATGATATTAATGGCGGCATCGTGTCCGTCAAAGAGGGATGCCGCGGTTACGATTCGGATTTTGTTCTTTGCTTGATAAATGTTTGGTTGTTTATTCATTTTTAATTCATTTATTTTTCAATAAAAAAATGCCAGGCACAATACCATTCTTCCGGATGGGGATCAGGTGGGCAGCTCACACATCTGGTTTTAATCCTGGGATCGATGGTTTCTGCAAAGGTGGTATATTCGACAATTCCAGCGGATTTACAGGGGTAATCCTTTAATCCTTTTCGCTTTCTGGCCGATTGAACCCGGCAATCGTTCATCTTGAATACAAAGCTGTTATCGGTTTCATCTGAGATGGATTGTTTGTTGATGGCCGCATACAGGCGATATTGGAGGGCTTTTTTTAATCCCTCCAGACCGGAATTTTCAGAGAGATTCAAGAAATGCATAATTGACCAGGCTTCAAAAGGAGAAAAATGTGACCAGCAGGCGTCGTTGCATTTTTTGGCCTGATCCATGTCTCTGGAAAATTCCACGGCCTGGAACCATATCCCGTCGTTTGCCAGCCAGTTTGCCGCAATGGTTTCTTTTAATTTTTTAAGTTTTTTTTCGGAAAGAGACAGGAGCGGTTCGGGTATGTTCTGTTCGATATCAAAATCCAGGGTCTTGGCTAATTTTTTTATCTGGATTTCAGGACTCCTTTCATACACGGCTTTCATTATTTCTCGGGTACTTTTTGGTCCGAGCTGTTGTTGAACCTGGGAATACCACATGGCATGATGCATCATCAGGCGATGAATGAAATCCATGGTTAAGCGGGCATTCTGTTCATGACTTAACCGGATATCGGCATTATCTGTTTTTTTTTTGAGACACATTATCTCCTGGCTCAATTTTTCATTTGAGTAAATTGGCGGCAATCACCAGCCTCATGATTTCGCTGGTGCCTTCATATATTTCGGTTATTTTGGCATCTCTCAGGTATCTTTCCACATCAAACTCAGTGGTATAACCGTATCCGCCATGGATTTGAATGGCCTTGGCCGCACAGAATGAGGCCACTTCCGACGCTTTCAGCTTGGCCATGGCCGCTTCCTTGGTGTAAGGCAGTCCCTTGTCTTTCATCAATGAAGCCCGGTAGGTGAGAAGCCAGGCGGCTTCGTATTCGGTCCACATATCTGAGATCATCCACTGGATGGCCTGAAAATTGGCAATGAGCTGATCGAATTGTTCTCTCTCTTTGGCATATTTAATGGAATCATCAATGGATGCCCGGGCGATTCCTAATGCCTGAGAGGCAATGCCCAGTCGTCCGCCATCCAGGGTAATCATGGAAATCTTGAACCCTTTATTGACTTCACCCAGAAGGTTTGATTTGTCAAGCCTGCAGTCTTCAAGAATAAACTCAGCCGTTGAGGTTGACTTGATTCCCAGTTTATGTTCCAGTTTGCCCACTGTGAAACCGGGGGTTCCCTTTTCAATGATAAAGGCACTGATTCCCCGGGTCTTCTGGGCTGGATCTGTGGAGGCAATCACAACTGACACATCAGCTTCG
>DAOWKX010000038.1 GCA_030639705.1 Candidatus Aminicenantota bacterium | reverse complement strand
TAGACCTAAAAAAAGACCTGTTGTGACAATATCAAATATTTTTCTTAAAATCCATTTGATTTGTCACACAATTTTTTTATTTATGTCTAAAAATATAAAGGTTTTTTATTTGATATGATATTCAGCCGAATATTTAAGGAAAAAAAGGAATTATCATAATGTGAAGAGGTAAATGTGGATTTCAGAAAAAGTCAACTAATGATAAATTCATTACTTTTCAGATGGAGTTATTCTGGACAACAAAAAAATCCATATCCGGACAATAGAGATCTAAAAAACCTGAACCCCGGAGAAATACTTTCAAGACAAAAAATTACAAATAATGGGAACAAGATTATTAAAATTGATTTTGGAATTATTATGGTGCCGGAAAATAGAAATAAAAAAAATCCAAAATATATCCTGTTGCCAATTATGAAATGGAATGCCTTAACAAATAATCCATCAAAACCCATATTCTGGCTGGGTAGTATTCTTTCAAGTACCTCAACCCTAACACTTTCAGCTGAACTTGAATTGTTATTATCTAACCTAAAATGGATGCTATACCATCATGATATTGTAATGGTGGGTTATCGGGGAATTAATGTTTTAGCCTCATCAGGATGTAATAAACTCAATAAAATATTCGAAATTGAAAATAATCCTGTTTCCTTTAGCAACCTTCATATAGTGAAAAAAACCTTTAATTCCGCTTTTAAAAAATTAAGAGAAAAAGAAGTCGATTTGGATGGATACAATATCGTTGAAGTGGCCGATGACCTGGAATCGGTTCGCCGCGCTTTTGGATACCAGAAAATCAATCTATTAAGTGTGAATTTCGGAAATTCAGTCTGTCTTATTTATTCCCTCAAATATTCAGAACATTTAAATCAGACATTAATATCTGAAGCTGATTCACATGAAAATCTTTTAGCCAGTCCTGAAATATTCTATTCTCAATTAAAATATTATCACAAACTTCGCTAATAATATCATACCTTCAGGGCGGGAGTAGAAGCATCAAGACAAGATGAATAAATAATCCCCTAAACTTTTAAAATTCATATTACTGACCAAAATCCACCACCTAAAATTTACAAATATCTGTAAAACATTATGAATAAAGGGTAAGGGCAAGCCCTGTTGAGTTATTCAACAGGGCAAGCCTTACCCCTACAAAAAAGATAAGAAAATTGTAGGGTGCAACCCTTGCGGTTGCCCCATTGATGAGGTTTTCTCTTTTTTGATGGTGAATTAAGGCTAAGATCCATAATTGATAAAATTTTTAGCTTATGCTATGATTTTTCAAAATATGGAGATAAACAAGGAAAAACTGCTTTCACTTAAGGGAAACAGAAAAATCCTCATCAATACCCTGCTCCAGGATGCCCAGAAATTTCTTTTCATGGATATAGAAGAAATCGCCCGGGAACTCAATACCACCCCCTCTACCCTGTCTCGAATCATCAGAGCTATTGGTTTTAAAAGATTCAAAGATTTCCGTTCCTGGATCGCAAAAAAATCGGGATTTGTTTCAAAAACCGAAAAACTCATTCTCAGAGGGGAAGAAAAACTGTTAGAGGACGAATTACAGGGAGTAGAATCACTTTTTTCCAAGGATATTTTAGAGATCATTGATCAGGCTGCTTCACTTATAGCTGAAAAAGGCTTCCTGATTATAGCCTGCTTTGGTCCGCTTTCTTCTCTGGGTGAAATCCTAAATACCCATATGAAAATGGCTGATATAATATGTGAAGTGATAAAAAATAGTAAACACGACGCCATAATCGCATCTCACTTGTTGGGAAAAGAACCACTTCTATTGCTTATTGATATCCTTCATCCTTACAAAGAAGCCATCGAGTTACTCACAATTTTTAGAAATAGAAAAATACCCCGGATTACTCTGACTGCCATTCCATACTCCCGGATCGGGATTTTATCCGATACGGTCATTCCGATTCGGGTTGACCAAAAACATCCGGTTTTTCCTTTGGCTCCGGTGGTTGCCATCATCGACCTTCTGGGAATGAAAGTCATTCGTGCCCGCAAAACCATGAATCATCATAAAAAACAAGAAATTAACAAATTACTTAATGACAGTGAT
>DAOWKX010000151.1 GCA_030639705.1 Candidatus Aminicenantota bacterium | reverse complement strand
GGATATAGCCCAGCATTCGGTGACCCATTTGATGGACAGACAGTTTAAAAAGAAATTGATATCGGCATTTGAGACCCATACTGTCACCCAGCCAATGATTGATGAAGCAGTACTTCAGGTATCGGATATACTTGAATCGATTTATCGGCATATGGAAAAAACCATCAAGGACTATATCACCCAGGAAAAAAACAGGAATACTACTTTTCTAATCATGTCAGATCACGGATTTTCGTTTTACCCGGGCGGATACAATCATTATGGCCTTCCGGATGATTATCCGGCTCCGGACGGCATGCTCATGGTTCACGGTCCTGAGGTGAAAAGGGGCAGAATAGAAGAGGCCTCCATATTTGATATCGCTCCTACCATTTTATACCTGCTGAATCACCCGGTAGGCCAGGATATGGATGGCCGGCCTTTAAAAGAGATATTTCAATTTAAACGCCAGGTCAAATACAAACGCTACACCCTGAAAAAAGATCCGCCCCAGAGGCGGAATCGAGCCTATGATGAAGAAACCCTGAAGGAGCTTGAATCCCTTGGATACATCTCCACGGCTTGATAATCAAAAGGGTACTGTAAAAGCAGTCTGGTTTTTTTTGGTGTGTGGGGTTGTGATTTCACTGTCGCTGGTCTTTTTTTTCTCACATTGTGGTTCTCAAGATGGGTATCAAGTACTTAATACGCCTCATTCTGTCGAGGATCGCTGGGGGATTTTCAGAAAATACCGGATATATTTACCGCCGGCCGGAAAAAAGATTCCCTTAATGGTGTATTTTCACGGGGTGATGTCAGAGGGATTCAAAAGCATTCCCGCGCTGAAGAACTACACCGGCAGCCCGGTAGAGCAGACCGGATTGATTGAATTCTGCAAACGCCAGGGTATTATTCTGCTGGTTCCCCGATCGGCGTATCGCTATACATTTTTAGATCAAGAGGCCACCGGCTGGTTACCCTTTAATAAAGAAATTGATGGAATCGAAAAGATGATTGATCTGGTGGTTGAAAAATACCCGGTTTCTTCAAAGGATATTTACCTGGTGGGGATTTCTGCCGGTGCAGGGATGTGTCACCACCTGGCCAATCACCGGCCGGATTTTTATGGTGCCATTCTTTCTCACTCACAGGGTTATGTGAATAAAAATAACCGATTATTGAAACCCGCAGTAAAAGGTCCCGGCTTTGGCGTTGTTTTTTGTTATACCCTCGGCGATTATGATAATTTAATTAAAATATGTGTTGAATCGGAGAAAATTTACCGACAGGCCGGTTACCTGACCGTCATGCTGAAAAACCTGAGTCCCGAGAGCCATAGCTGGGACAGGGCGAGTAACCGGAGGTTCTGGAGATATTTACAAAAAGTAAAAAGGCAGGCAAACAGTCTCCGGCCGTCTCAATAAATATTCATTCGGGGTTTAATATTTTCTGTCTGGCTGTTTTTGTTAGCTTCTTTACCGGATCCGAGATTTTACTCTCGATGAATCCGAGATAATCCGGCTGGATGGTAATCTGTCTGACCAAAAAGTTATTTTGTCTTAACCCCTTTAGTTCTATCCCCATGAAATGAATGGTTTTTTTTATGTCCAGCTTGATGGTTGTGTTTTCTCCATTCAGAACCGTATGCTGTTCTTCATTCCCGCGGGATGAAAAGAGATTGTATTCAAGGAATCCATAAGTATTGCCGTGGGGTATGTCTAAGATTCCGGACCCGTTTATGGTGAGGGTGTAAAATCCCGGCTGCAGGGGGAAATAATCAATTTTTATATCCTGTAGGGATTCGTTCTGATTGTGAAATAATTCAACCCTATTGATAAAGGCTAGAAGCGACAGGTCAATATCTGTTTTTTGATAGAAATCCCTAAACCACCGGGGATAAAGTCCCCGGGAGAATAGTGGGGGGATTTTTTCGTCGGGAGGCATAATTGCCAGTTTTTTGATTTCAGTGAGCTGGTTACGGCTTTCGAGAAATTCCGGCCAGAATACACAATAATAGGGTTCATGCCCGGGATTTTTCTGGATTTTTATGAGATAGACATGGTCTGAAAATAGTTTTTTTGGTTTTATGTTTTTAATTTTTAGGTGCTCTACTGCCCTGGTATTTTTTCTTTTCAGTCTCCGGTTCAGATGGTTTATCCGGATGGACAGATCAAATCGTTTATGGGGATTAAATACATAAATATTGATTTTGGTAACCTTCTGTTTGGAATACAGGTAATGTTGGTATTCACCATTTATGGTTTTTCCAAAGCCCGGATGTTTTTCATATAGTTGAAGCGGAAAGTAGGAGGTGTGGGGATTCATGGTGAATGATCGGGGCATCGCTATTTTCAAAATTGAATGGGTTTTTTGAATCGCGGAAAGGTTTTTTGGCACCCGGTATAAAAACAGGAAATCATTGTCCCAGGGCTGAACTTTTGGTTTTTGAATGAGATAGAAGGGCTTGAACCGTGAAAAATCAATGGTGAGGTTGGATTCTTCTTTACTATAGGTTTTGATAAACTCTGAATATTTTTTATGGACCGCCTGGATAAAATGAGGTCTTTTGTGCTGATGCCGTTTAAACCATCTAAGCTGGTATGAAGCATTCAGCTTGATACCTCCTTTGATGCGGGGTGTCAAGTGTTGAAACGCAATATTAAACCGATCCGGATGAAGGTTGTGCTGGCTTCTGTAATCTTTTGCCCAGTTGTCTTTTGATTTGGTCTTTATCAGGTTAAAGGTCGTCAGGTTGGATTTAATATTAAAGAGAATGAACAGGGATGTCCCGATCCAGATCATAGTGGCCAGAATCGCCCAGGTCTTTTTTCGGCGCCGGCATAGTGTTTTAAAATCTACGAAGATGGTTTTCCCGATTAAGATGCTAATACTGGAATACAGGGGAAGGCAAAAACGGTCGCCATAGAATCCCATAAATCCAAACAAAATCACATAAATAAGAATAAACGTCACCAATAGGATTTCTTTTTTAGCCTTGCTTAAGAAACTGATGGGAATCGCAATTAAAAAAAATAGCACAAAAATCCATCCGAAATCCGAAATCCAGTTTAATATAAATTTTATATAAATCTGAGGGGGAGAATAGAGTCTGTAAGGTTCAAATACGGATTGGCTGCCAAAGCCATATTTTTCCAGAAATAACCGGATATTTCCCAGCGGATGGATCAGCCAGTTCGGGGCTCCGGTAAAAAATCCGGCTGCCATTACCATTGGGAGAGCAATCACGACCCTTATCATCTTCAGGTTACCAATTTCTTTTCTGGTCAGGAATAATGCCAGTAATATGACCGGGGCAAATATATAAACATTATATTTGGCGGCAACGGATAAACCGAATAGATAAGCTGAAAAATAAATGAACTTCATATTGAGGCTATTGAGGTATTTGAATAAAAGATACAGAGAAAGTGTAATTAAAAGTGAAACCAGAATGTCTGATTTGAAGATATGGGCATGCAGGATGATGAGATGGTTGAATGCCATGAGTAGGGCGGCAAAGAAGGCAACCGATTTATTATAGAATTTTCTGCCCATCCGGTATACCAGATAAACCAAGGCTGTTGCCAGCAGGGCATTGAGTACTCTTCCCGCTTCTACTGTAAAGGAGAGTCCGATGGTGGACATGAATTTGGAAGAGCCATGAATTACTCCCAGGAAAATCAGGATACTTTTATAAAGCAATGATAATAAAAAATGGATATACAAAAAAAAAGGCGGGTAGAGGTTAACCGGAAAAGGGGAGTCATGGAGGCCCCATACAAAACCGGCAATCATGGTCTCGTCCACCGACTCAAACGGCAGGAATTCTTTTATATAGAGGAGGAAGGCTGAGATTAAAATGAGAATCAATAAGAAGGGTTTGAATTTACGGAATTCCGGTTTGTTCATTGTCCTGTTTTACCAGATTGCTGGGTTTTGGCCTCCACCCATAAATCCGGGTCCCAGCCATGGCCGATCCAGACAAATTCCCCGGTGCTGAGCCGGCGTGCATGCATACGTTGATTGTCGGCACTCCCATACATATGAACCGCAAAGTCATGATGATTCGACCAGTTTAACCGGTATATTCCTTCATTGGGCGGGGCCAGGAGTTTTCCCAGCGGATGTCCGTTCACGGCATTGAAGATGTGGTAGCGGGTGTGGGAGGCGGGCAGCCAGGCCACCCGGTTGTCCGGGGCGGCGCAGGGTCTACAGCTTTGCCGGCGGGATATTTTAATGCGTTGGGAATGATTCTCCGTGGGAGCCACATAGATGTCAGAGCCGGTGTCAACCACTACATATTTTCCGGTACCGGTGATCTCACACCACCATTTCACGTCCCCGCCCCGATAAACGGTTCTGGTGATTGAGGGATTTGAGATATTGACCAGGATGACATTTCCGTTTTGTGACGGACCAACTGCCCAGTCTGTTTGATTATCCCTCCACCAGCTCCAGCGGGTTTCTTTTGAGGTATTCATTAATTTATTTTTTAGCTGTTTTTTTTCACCTTTTTCATTGCCGACATATACACGGTTATGGTACCGGTATATGAATCGTTTGCCATCGGGAGCCCAGAAAGGGCGCGGGGTCAATCCCCGGTTTTTTCTTCCACTTCCCCCCTCGACCACGATATTGGGGATGATTTTTCTTTGTCCTGTTTTTAAATCCAGGATCATCATATGGGGGGGGGTAGCGTAGATGACTTTGGCTTTTCGATTATGTGATAATATACTCCATCTGGAAATGATCTCTTTGGCTTGAGCTGTTTCAGGTGTGTCCGTTGAATGGACAGGTGAAAAAATCAGCAGAAAGAGTCCCCAGATACCGGCCAGTAAAATCAGGAATAAAAAGAGCCCTTTGGAAAAAACCATCCAGGTACTCCATGATCCTGATAGAGATTTGTTCATAGAGGGCATTATAACAAAACCCGATATCACAGTCAATTTCGGATTGACTGAGACCCGGGGTCATGATATGATCTAAGCTAACCGTGGTGGCCAGAAGGAATATCCTCTGACAAGGTTAGGGAATATGCGATTATGAATAGACGTAATCTGAAAATAAATATCATCTGGGCGTTGGTCATAGTGGTGCTGTTTGTGTCGACCGCCTGTAAATCGAGAAAGCCTGCCAATTTTAATGTGGTATTGATCGTTATCGATACCCTGCGATCCGATCACCTGTCTTTTTACGGATATTCTCAGGAGACCACTCCCTTTTTGTCACAATTGGTCAACCGGTCCATTCTCTTTAAAAATGTATTTTCCGCTTCGTCCTGGACATCCCCGGCTACGGCTTCAATTTTTACCTCGTTGTATCCTTTCCAGCATGGTGTGATGATGGGATTGCTGGCAATAATCAAGGCAAAGACCATTGATCCCGAAATCAAGGTAAATAAAATTCCCGAAGAGATTGAGACCATCACCGAAGTGTTAAAGAGAAACGGATTTAATACCTATGGCATTTCCGATAACCTGAATATCGGGGAAAAACAGGGATTTGATCAGGGCTTTGACCGTTTACGAACCTTTAATTACCAGGGTGCTCCCCGGGTGAATACCATTCTGAAAAAGTGGAAAAATGATATCATGAACAATGGAAAATATTTCCTGTATCTTCATTACATGGATCCCCACGCTCCCTATCATCAGCATGAACCGTTGACCATTCCCCTGAAAGGCAAAAAGAACATCAGTATTTCAGCATATGACAGCGAAATCCGTTATGTGGATCACCATATAGAAGAAGCCTTTAACATGTTTGACTGGGACAAAAATACCCTGGTGATCATTACCTCTGATCACGGTGAGGGATTATGGGACCATGGGGTCATGGGACATGGATACACCCTGTATAGAGAAGAGATACAGGTCCCCTTATTGATGCTGTTACCGGTTGCAAAACATCACAAGGAAATTAGCACGAACGTGAGTACCATCGATATTCTACCCACAGTCAGAGAATTGGTCGGATTGTCCGACAGCAAGCATGATGAAGGGATGAGCCTGGTGCCTTTGATATATAATGAAAAGAAGAAACCGGATGAGAGATTCATTTTTTCACATTTATGGAATATTGTGAGTGAAACCCATAAAAAAATTGAATTTAAAGCAACCATTTACCGACAGATTCATTTTATGATCAGGTCGCCTTTAAAACGAGAGCTGTATGATTTATATAATGATAAAAAAGAAAGGAATAATCGTTTTATTACCAATCGGAAGAGTGCGCGCACCCTGGAATCGAAATTTAACCTGTTTATGAAAAAGTGTAAAAAATACAACCCGGAGTCCATTTACTATCGATTGAGTGATGAGAAACTGGAAAGATTAAAATCCCTGGGGTATATACGATAAAAAAAACCGGAATCATGATGCTTTTTAAAAAATTAATCAGCTTTCCGGATATATATGCTATGATGGGGTCATGAACCGACTAAAATATTTTAACTTTATGCTGGTGATCATTGTTGTCTTCGGATTGTTATCCTGTGGCAAGCAAGCGGATTCGGGGAAAAATATCAGGGTTGTGATTTTGGGTTTTGATGGGGCCAGCTGGGCTACCATCGATCCTCTATTGAAAAGCGGAAAATTACCATTTTTAAAACAATTGAAAGAAGAATGTGCTTGGGCAAATTTTAAAACCTTCAAACCCGCCAAATCCAATGTGGTATGGACCAGTATCGCATCAGGGAAATCCATGTTAAAACATGGGATACTGGACTTTGTTTACCTTAAAAAAAAGGGCATCAAGGTCCCCTTTTTAAAATCAAACCGGCTGACTCCCATGATCTGGCAGATACTGGATTTATATAAAAAGAGGAGCATTGTTTTAAACTGGTGGGTGTCTCATCCTCCGGATAAGATAAATGGTATAATGGTTTCAGATCATTTCCGGAAAATAACCACTGTCAGGCCTCAATTTCTCCATGAATACAGGAGTTCGGTCCATCCGGAAGATTATTTTGACACCCTTAAAAAATTCGGGGAATTAAATAGAAAATATATTCAGGTGTTAAAAAGAACCGGCATTCCTGAGTATATCAGTATGTATTACCAGGTCCATCCCCGGGGAAATCATCGAGAAGTTCCGGTTCTGAGTCTTTTTCCCCGATTATTAAAGTATGATGCCACCATAGAAAGTGTTTCGGATTATCTTTATACCCACGAGCCATTTAATTTTTTTGCCACCTATTTCAGATTTCCGGATATTATCCAGCATTTTGTGATTGAATTGATGGAAGAAGACCTGAAAGACCGCTTGAAAATAGTGGATTTCCAATCTCCGGAAGCAAAAATATTCGTTCAAGAAACCACAAAAAAAATTGCTCATTTGCTTGAGCCTGCCTACACTTACATGGAAAAAATAATTAAGAAATATATCTCAAAGCCGGGACATGAAAATACCTATTTTTTTATCATGTCTGATCATGGCTTTTCGCTCATCCCTGAGGGCTATAATCACTATCATCTCCCTGAGAGTTTTGATCCTCCGGACGGTTTCCTTCTGATAAAAGGCCCGGCGGTCAGGAAGGGAGAGATAAAAAATGTGTCCATATATGATATTGTCCCAACCATTCTAAATTTGTACGATCTTCCGGTGGGAAAGGAAATGGATGGCCGGGTGTTAAGAGAGGTTTTCAACCTTAAGAGAAAAACCAAATACAGACTCTATAGATTAAAAAAAGAAAAATTAGTAGATGATAAACGGTATAACCGGGAATCCCTTGAAGAACTGAAAGCAATGGGATATATTGATTAACTAACCCCCATTTCTCACCAGCAATCTACTGCAATGGCAAATATACTCATGTCTACCCTGTTGAATAATTGTAATATTTTAATATTCCACAGGGTCTACTGCGTTATGCTCAATCGGCTTTCTCGACGTATTGTCAAATACGCCTGCAAAAGCCTCAATCGCATGCCTTGTATCCATGGACATCTTTGCCATTTCGTAACAATTTCCGGTGAGAAATGCGGGCTAATAACTTTTCAAAAATGGCCCTTGATACCGGTTTTCTCCCGACCCTGATGTTTGATAATGGTCAGGGTATGCGGAATATCAAAAATTCCTGGCTGAAGTGGATGGGAATACCTTTGAATACGATCACGGAAATGCCAATGAAAATGTGTATGTTGTGACTGCAGTTGCCGGAAATGGCAAAGAGAGTCACGGCGCCTAAGTCATACTGGAGAAGCCGGAAAACGAATAAGCTGAATTATCGGTTTCCCCTTTTTAATTCCCAAAGAGGATGATTGAAAGGGTGGTATTTGTTGGATTGTCTGCTTCAGTGGATGTATCCTAGACTTTTTAGTTTGTCAATATCCTCCTGGGTCAATGTAGAGCTTTGGGAATAATATTTTCTGGTTTTAATGATAAAGTTAATGACGCCGGCCATATGTTTCATGAGCAGGGTATATAAATTTTTAAAATGGATTTTGTCTTCTTCATGCAGGTCATGCAGCTCGAACCAGTCCTTTTTTAAATTGTACATTTCAATGTTCTTGGATTTGCGGTTGCAGATTATTTTTTTTGATCCCTGAAGAATACCATATAGGATGGGAAAAACCTTGGTCTTGAATTTGTTGTTTTTTTTTATCAACAAGGCACCTTTATAGGTCTCAAAAAAAATGATTCTGTTTTCATTTTTTTTCAGTAAGGTTAGGCCTTCCATGTGCCTGGGCACCGGAATTTTTAATATTGAAAGGATGGTCGGGGCGATATCCAGCAGACATACATTGTCATTCCGTTTTGTTCCGCTTAAATGATTTCCCGGGTATTTTACAATAAGGGGGACATGCAGAGTTGAATTGTACAGTCTCCGTCCATGTTTGAAATAGTGATGTTCCCCGAAACTTTCTCCGTGATCCGAATTGAAAACAATCAATGAATCCCGGTAAAGACCCAGTGATTTTATTTTTTCAATTAATTTTCCGATGTGATAATCGGTAAAACCGATTTCGCTGTCATATCTCTCAATTTTATTATAGTGGGTACCGGGCGGGTAATAGGAGCGGTATTTCCTCTGGAATTTAAAAACATACTGCCGGTGTAATTTGTATGGTGCATGGGGTTCCGTATAATGCACCCATAAGAATATTTTTTGGCGGTGATGCTTATCCAGCCAGTTTATGGCTCTTCCGGTGACATTGTTTGCCTTGCCTTCGGGGGTAAGAATTCCCATCCATCTTTTTTTTCCGAACACCTCGACATAAGAATCAAAATCCCGATGAAGGCCGCATAGTTTTTTTCTCAGGGGCCAGTTGGACACATAGGCAGCAGAGAGATAACCATGTTTTTTTAAATAGGCGGGCAGAGTATTTATCTGATTGAAAATGGGCAGCCCATTTCTCTTGGCTCCATGTTTGAAAGGGGGGAGGGATGTCAGCATGGTGGAAAATCCGGGAGTTGTTAAGGGCGTTAGTGTGAAGCAGCGGGAAAAAAGGACACCATCTCTGGCCAGGGTATCGATTGTCGGTGTGGTTTTCCTGGGATATCCGTAACACCCTAGGTGATCCGCTCGCAAGGTGTCCACCGAAATAATGATGACCGTCTTCGGGGCTGACGGGCTTGAAAAGGACATTTGGAAAAAGAGTACCATCAATACCGGAAGTCGAATTAATTTTTTTATTGATAAAAATGTTGAATATTTACACTGTATATCCATATTACCTCTCTGCACTTTGGTTTTTATTTTATAATATTACCATTTTTTTTCAAAAAAAACTGGAAAAATCATTGGTTCTTCCGTCCCTTTTCACCCAGAAAGTGATAATGGCCCAAGCTTGACACAACCCATGTCTTTCAGTATAATAGGGCTTATTATTTTTCCAATTAGGATATGTAATGAAAAGCAAAATCGTTGCTGCCATCCTTCTATTTATTGTAGTCATCGGAGCCATTTATTTATTTTTATTTCACACCGGTCATCGAAGCTGGTTGATTGACGATGTTCAATTTCAAGCCCGGGATGGATTTCCTCTGGAAGCATATCTGGTTCGCCCCGCGTCTCCAGGGGTGAAATATCCGGCAGTGGCCTGTTTCCACCAATTATGGGGAAACCGGGATGATTTTTTGAAATTGTTTCCCTTGCTGGCCCGGGCAGGTATAGTGGTCTTGGCTCCGGATTTTCCCAGACAACAGCCCAGCTATGATCCCAGAAGAATTTCTGATTTAAGGGATACCATTGATTTCATGGAATCACTCGAATTTGTCGATCCTGATAGGCTGGGAATTATTACTGCCAGCTTTTCTGTTGAAACGGGCATGACTGCTATTCATAACAAATCAAATGTGATTGGCAGTGTCATGCTATCGGGACAGATACTCAGGGAAAATTTACGTAAATATCTGACCCTTAATTCAAATCTGGCCATTTTCACTATCTCCAGTATTTTTGATGGTTCTCACTATCTGATGATGAAAGAATATCTGGCCAGAAGTTTAAATCCTTTTTCAGGTTATATGTTTATTGAAAAGGAGCAGGACCCCTTTTCGATTCATGCCCACGGTACATTTGCTTTTGACGAAGTTCCTGATAGTATGAATAGAATTCAGAGGTTTTTCATGGATGTTTTTGGAATAGATTCTCCTTCCGGCGGAAAGATAAAAAAAAAGATTCCCGAACATACCATTTTTTTTAATTCAACTGATGGTTTACCCATTGTGGCGACTTTTAGAATCCCCCGGAAAAAGGATCGACCTTGTCCGGCGGTTATTTTGTATCCGCCTCAGTTTAAAAACAGACGGTATTACGATATTCTAAATGATCGACTTCTGAAAAAAGGAATCGCCATACTGGCTCCCAACACCAAGCGAACCTGCAGGGCACAGGAAACACTTCATCTCTGTGATAAAGAAATTCACGGAGCTATCCAACATCTCATCCGGAATAACCATATTGATGATAAACGCATTGCCATTGTCTTTCCTTCCTTTTACTACCTGGTTGCCAAGAAAATGGTGGAAAACAATGAGATTCCCGTAAAACTGATTGTTTTCATGGAGGCGGGAGCCAAAAATTATGATATTAATCCAAAAAAAATTCATCATGAAGGCTATGAGTTTTACTTTCTTAAAAAACCAAGCCTGGGAAAATTGAAATATATTTTAATTAATAAACTATGAAAAAGATATTTTCCTTCACCACCGGAGCAATCATCTTGATTCTGATGGTTGGAGGATCCTTTTTACTGTTTCCTGGTAATCAACGGTCAGGTGAGTGGTCTAGCGAGGAGAAAAGAATTGGAATGCAGGTGAAGATTGCCAGGGGGGACTATTATGTGGGAAGTGAAAATGAGGAAGACAATAAACCCTGCCGCTTGATTCATTTTAGTGGTTTTTTCATTGATATTCATCCTGTTGTCAATCGACAGTATGCAGGGTTTTTAGCAGAGAGCCATTACATCCCCAGGGGAAAATTTACCCCGGATGAAGCAAGGAACAGGCCTTTATTTCCTGCTACCAATATTACTTATGAAGATGCGCTGGCCTATGCCCGTTTTTACCATAAACGGTTACCTACAGAATGGGAGTGGGAGATTGCGGCCCGTTCCTTGAAAAAAGATGTCATTTATACCGCCGGTGCGATTCCTTCTCTGAAAACAGGAAATTTTTTTCGTTATAAACAGGAAAATGGTACGACACCTGTTTTTTCATACCCAGCCAATGAATTGGGCATCTATGATATGGCCGGAAACGTATTTGAATGGACATCCAGTCAGTATCCCCTGATGAAAATTCAGGGGAAATATAAGAAACCATTACGCCTCATGGTTTTACGGGGAGGAGCCTGGACCAACATTCCCCATGATGTCCGGGTGACCACTAGGACCCCATTTCCTGCCAGCCGAAATTTACCCTGGATTGGATTCAGATGTGTTTCGGATGAAAAGAAAGAGGATACAGAATGAAGTACAGCCTGTTTACCTATGGACTCATTTCATTGATCATCCTGTTATGTCCTGGAGTACGGATTTATTCTCCTGGGGCTGCGGTTACCGAGCCATACCCGGGAGCAGGAGTTTTAAAGGAGAGTTTGACAGATATTGATTTAGATTGGAAAGACGTGTTATATTATCAGGGGTATTTAATAGCTTTTCCAAGAAAAGCAAAGACATTCTTTGTGGCTGAAGGGAACCCTAAAGGAGGAAATGTAAGTGAATCAGAGTAGAAATAAAAAATT
>DAOWKX010000152.1 GCA_030639705.1 Candidatus Aminicenantota bacterium | reverse complement strand
CATCGGAAATTTAATATTTTAAAATGGAAAAAAGGTGATAAATGTGTGATTGAAATTCCCTATATTCATATTCCTGAATTTCAGGTTGAAATTCCCGATAGTGATGAATGTGAGATAATCATTCGTAAAAATCTGGATAAGCTTAGAGAAAAACTGGATAGGGTAAAAGAAAAATTGCATGAAAAGCTGAAACTGATAAAAGAATATGTATATATTTAAATTTTAAAGCTGGAATCAGTAATATAAAAAAACCCGGGAGGTCATCCCGGGTTTTTTTTAATTTTATTAAACCCAGGTTAAATAAAAACAAAGAAAATTGAAAAAAAAGAGAATCTGGATTATTATAATGATGATATTAAATAGATAAATATCTTAAATCAGGTTGAATTCCAATGCCGGAACAAAAAGAGGCCAATGAAAAGCCAAAAAACAAAAAAAGAGTAGCCATGGAAATAAACCTGGCTGAGATCAAAAAGACCATACACCGGGATTTCAAAGATGCCAAGGAGTTTTATCTGGATGAGGACAATAAACGACGCCTGGAGGACATGGGACGGCTTAAACGATGGTTTTTTACCACCATATGGTTGTTTAAAGGTCTTTTTTTAAAACTGACCCATGTCCGCCGAATTATGCTGGTTGTCAGTTTGATATTAATTTTTGTGAGTGCCAGTACCACGGTTGGAGTGAACAATGTGAGAGTGGATAGTAACCTTAAAATAATTGGTGGGATTATTCTATTATTTATTCTGATGCTGGAGTTGAAAGACAAGCTTCTGGCCCGTGATGAATTGATTGCCGGGCGATCTGTTCAGGAGGCCCTTCTGCCGGAATCCACACCCAAAATTCCGGGCTGGGATGTTTGGCTCTTCTCAAAACCGGCCAATGATGTAGGTGGTGATCTGATCGATTACATATATCTAAAAAAGGATCGATTCGGGCTGGCGTTGGGAGATGTTTCAGGCAAGGGGCTTCCTGCTGCCCTTTTCATGGCCAAGCTCCAGTCAACCCTTCGGGCATTGATCAATGAAGTGGAATCAATTGATGAGCTGGGCACCAAAATAAATGAAATTTTTCACAGGGATACGGTTCCTAAAAGCTTTGCTTCACTTATATACCTGGAGTTGTCCAGTGAGTCAAACCGGTTGAAAATGTTAAATGCCGGACATATTCCTCCCTTGATCCTCAGAAACAAACGCATTCTACCGACTGAAAAAGGAGACCGGGCATTGGGCATTTCCCGCGATTCCAGGTTTTCTACCAGAACAATTGAATTAAAGAAAGGAGATCTTTTAATTGTCTATTCCGATGGCGTCACAGAAGCTCAGAATGAACAAGGTGAATTCTTTGGATATGAACGATTGATCACGTTACTGCCGGATTTAGAGGGTAAAAATGTCATCAGGGCAGGGGAGGACATACTGAAGGCGGTCAAAGATTTTGTCGGAGAGGCACCCCGCCATGATGATCTGTCGATTCTACTGCTGAAAAAGCAATAATCAATCCGGTTTTCGATTAATGATAATAAGTGTCTCCAGACGCACTGACATACCGGCATTTTACAGTGATTGGTTTATGCGTCGGTTTAAAAACGGAAGTGTGATGGTACAAAATCCTTATCGTCCGGCCTACAAAAGAGAGGTATCATTAAAAAAAGAAGATGTCGATGCTTTAATTTTCTGGAGCCGGTATCCCGAACCGTTCTCTTGTTGTCTTGATATGATTGATCAAAAAAACATACCCTATTATTTTATGCTGACCATCAATAATTATCCCGGGTTTCTTGAACCCCATTCGGTTGATTTGAAAAGCATTCTGGAATCTATTAAAGAGTTAAATAAGCGAATAGGGCAATCACGCATAATATGGCGGTATGATCCCATCATTATTTCAGAAGAGACTCCCGTCACTTTTCATAAAAACAATTTTCAAATGCTGGCCGGTTTGATTGCTCCTTTTGCCAGGCGGGTGATAATAAGCTTTGTAGATTTTTATAGGAAGGTGAACAGTCGTTTTAAAAAAATTGGATTCATCCCCGAGGAAATCAGAGAAGACCCGGATAAACTGGAAGATTTAATATCCTTCCTGATGGAAATTGCCAGAAATTATGGACTGGAAATTCAGACCTGTGCTGAAGACATATCCGGACAGCGAATCTCCATAAAGAGGGGAAAATGCATTGATGACGAATTACTAAACACACTTTTTGGCCTTGATATCAAGTATATGAAAGATAAAAATCAGCGTCCCGAATGTTGCTGTCAAAAAAGTGTTGATATCGGTGCTTATGGTACCTGTCAATTTAAATGTCTTTATTGCTATGCCCGGTAGGAAAAATTATTCTATTCATTACTGATGTGATAATATTGCCAAAACAAATTTAATATTTATTTTTTGAAAACCAAGTGATATAATTTAAAAACGGAGGCATTCATGCAAGACATCAGTAAATTATGCTGTGTGGCCTGTGGAGGTGAAAATCTGTGTTTTGGATACCTGGGTATCGGGGGCGTGTCCAATGTCTTTATCCCCAGCGGTGTTTTCAGTGTGTCCGGTTCCAAAACCCGTTCTTTTGTTTGCTTGAATTGTGGATATGTCAGTCAGTATTTACCCGAAAGCAAACTCGAAAGATTGCGAAGCCGGTTCAAACAAGAAGTGGAAAAGGCCTGATTTGCTTTTAATTAGGCATCCACAATAATCGAATCGGTCATAATCCACCTATATTTATTTAGGAAAGGATGAAATGTTTTTTTTTATCGCTGGTATTCAACCGAGAACAGTTGTGTTGGAAAGCCTTCATCAGTCATGCCCGGTATGTGGGAATGTTTCGGTTAAACTCAAAAGAGTGGATCATTATATCGCTGTTTTTTTTATTCCATTGTTAAGGGTTAAAAAAGGAAATCCATTTTTATATTGCCAACATTGTAATTTGATAGTTGATGAAAAAGGAAAAGAAACGGAATTTGAACATCCAGACAAACAACAGAAGTGTCGTTACTGCAGAAAAACTTTTGCTTCTGATTTTTTATACTGTCCCTATTGTGGAAAGCCTGTCGGTCAAACAGACTGTAAAACCGAATGACTTATTTATATATATACCCACACCTCTTTGATTTTGTCGACCTATGGTTTTCAGGGATTCTGACTGGTCAGGATGACATTAACATGTTCTTGATCAAGATGATACCAGGAACCGGTTAAAGCATCAACCACTACCGGAACCATCCCAGCTATAACATCCAGAATTACCCAGCCTGCACCTACACGACTGTTAATATTACGTACAACTGGTTTAAATCCCTCCTTATGGAACTCAATAACATAAGATTGATTGGATTTTAGACGTAGTTTTAACGGTGTCTGACCATAATATTCACCATTAATAAATACTTTTGCTCCTTCAGGATCAGAATTAAATCGAACCTTACTGGTGTCACCTCTAAAAATGGTGGCACAACCAAGAAAATTCATTATCAGAAAACTTAAAACAATAGCTAAAGTTATTGTCTTTTTCATACTGCCTCCTTTTTTTATACAAGAAGCAGGCATGATAGATGCCAATTCAGCTGAGTGGTATGTGTAATAAATTTAGGACATTTCAATCCGGTGTTTAAATGTTTTTAAAAATATTCCCGGGCTTTCGCTCTTTTTTCTCTCCATTCAAATTCTGATTTAGGAGGCGGTTCAATCTCTGGGGCTGGTTTTTTTATTAGATAGAGGGCATCTGCTGGACAAGTGGTTACACAGAGACCACAGCCAAAACAGAGGTTTCTATCCACCTGACATATCTCTTCTCTAATATCAAGTGCTTTAAACTGGCATCGATCAACGCAGGTGGAGCAACCTGTACACAGAGTTTTGTTAACTTCTGCGTAAAAATCAGAACGACCCACTGAATTCAGACTTCCATATTCTATGATTCCTCGAAGTAAACCACAGCAACAGGAACAACAGTTACATATATAGGTTATTCCATCTTGGACATTATTGGTTGAATGAATTAGTCCTTCTTCATTTGCCTGGGAAAGGATATTCAAAGCTTCTTTTTTGCTCAAGTTCCGTATGGCATCAATCCGAATAAAGGCCTTGGGCTTTTCCGAAAAAACCAGGCAATTTTCAACTGTATGATGACATCCCTGTCCGATAAGGTTCTTTTGAACACGACAGATACATTTAAGCACACCCCATGATTTAGCACTTTCAATATAGGTAGATGCTCTTTCATATGGCATGACCTCAATATTTATGGGAATGGTTTTCTCAACCGGTATGACCCGATGAACCGATGGTTTGATGGTCATCATTTTATATAATGCTTCCCGGTAGTATTTTTCAAACAATTCGGCAAATTCCGCATCAATCCGGGCATTCTGACGCTCATAAAAGCCAACGATAAAGGGCATGAGTTTAAACAATAATCCGTCACGTCCCCTCTCAATCTCGATAAGCCCTTTTTTCACCATTGTCTTCAACATGCTGAAGGCCTCTCTTTCATGTTTACCCAGTCGATTGGCAATTGATTTTGCAGAAAGCGGATCCAGGCTCATAACGTAGGCTACTTCAGCCTCTTCAGGGGTAAACAATTTGGCTAAAATTTTTAGTTCAACTCCGCTCCTGGTTTCCGGAAAACCATTGGGAATTTTATCAAGACATTGAGCCAGTTGTTTGTATATTTGATTCATTTGTGATGGTATTTATTTAATTGAGCTCACTCGTCTCTGTTTTTCACAAAACCTTTTATTTTTTCCCTGATGGTCTCTTTTACTCCTTCAAGATCACTGATCCCCACTAGTTTCAACTCGGCTTTCTGACCCTGCGGTCCTGCAGCTCCCGCGGTTTGGCAGTGGATTGTGCCGAGGTTGAACATCCTTTGAACCGGGCCCTGGGTGATATCAATATTGGTGATTTTGAAATAGGGGATGGTAACGGTTTTTTTCCAAAAAACTCCTTTTTTCCCGGTGATTGAATCACTATTTATTGAGTATTCCAGTGAATTATAGTAAGCGGGGATCCACACCAGGATAAGTAACATGATGACTAACCATAGGGAAATGATGATTCCCAATATGAGATTGGCAGGATATTCGAGGATAAATATCAATACCAGATCCAGGGCAACAAAAAGAATAAATTGTATAATCCATCCGAATATCCACATGCTTTTTTGACCCTTTTCAGGTGTTAAGCGTATCGTGTTCATATTACCTCCAGGTCTTAACTTAATCCCGTTCAATTATAGTAATTAAAATGCAGTCAGTATATTTTAGTAGAAAAAAATCAATATTTCAATAAAAGTATAGATTTTAGGTGAAAATAATTTTATCTGATTTGGATATAAAATTGGAATATTATGGAAAATCAAAACTTAATAGAATATCCAGAACAGGGTGTAAGTAGTAAGGATACCCAGGATTGCACCGACAAAGATATCCAGAATCGAATGGGTGTTTCGAAAAAGCCGGGTTAGTGATAATCCTAATACAATAACCAGTGTGCAAAAAATAACAACTGTATTGTCAATGATATAAGTGATCGATACCCATATTGAAAAAGCAACAGCGGTATGACCGCTCGGGCAGCCTCCTTTTAACGGATGACCCTTTCCCAGATAGGCTTTCAGCATAATCACCATTAACATGATGATGATCACCGCCAGAAAGGCTATATTTTCCGGATAATGTTTGGCAATCCAGAATCCCTCATTAATGATCCGCAAGAAATAGGGCCACAGGATCAGGTAACCGATGATCAATGCCCCGACTGCACAGATGAGCACGGCACCGGCTGCAATGTCCTTGGCAATCCGGGCCATTTCATTTTTTTCAGGGCATTTCATGTCCACGACCACCTCGAGAGATGAATTGAACATTTCAGCGACAATGACCAGAAGGGTAATCAGGGCAATGGCAATAAATTCATATTTTTCAACTCCGATTAAAAAACAGCCAAACAATACAAAAAAGGCAACAATCAAATGAATTTTTACATGGCGCTGGGTCCTGGTGGCATGTATGATGCCTTCGGTTGCTGAATTGGCTGATTCTATCCAGTGGAATAACAATCTCAATACCGGCAGCTCTCTGAGTTTCATTATTTTTTATCCATGACTGTCTTTATCATTTTTGCAGATGAATAAAATGTTGTCAATACACCTTAATTCACCATCAAAAAAGAGAAAACCTCATCAATGGGGCAACCGCAAGGGTTGCACCCTACAATTTTCTTATCTTTTTTGT